>JASICF010000348.1 GCA_030044775.1 Candidatus Sulfotelmatobacter sp.
CGCCCGGTCATTATAGACAAGCGCGCGGTTTTCCGTCCTAAAGCCCCCGAGAATCTCCGCCGATAGACAAAGGAGGGCTGGGAACACCCCGACCCGGAAATCCGACCGGCGCGGGAGTCGCTTCGCCTTATGCCAGTACGCGTTCTCATCGTCGACGATTCCTCTGTCATGCGGAAGATCGTCGAGCGCTCCTTGCGGCAGGCCGGGCTCGACCTGTCGCAGGTCTTCGAGGCAGGCAACGGTGCTGAAGCGCTGAGCGTGTTGCAGGCGAACCAAACCGATCTCATTCTCTGCGACATCAACATGCCGGTAATGGACGGACTGGAGTTCATCAAGCAGCTTCCTTCGGTGGAAAACGCAAAAGCCGTGCCGGTGATCATGATCACCACCGAAGGAAGCGAGGCGCACGTCGTGCAGGCGCTGTCCTGTGGCGCCCGCGGTTATATTCGCAAGCCGTTTACCCCAGACCAGGTCAAAACCCAGGTCATCCCAGCGCTGGCAGGTAAAGTATGAGTTCTTCGGCGGAATTGTTGGCTGCTGGTGGCAGTCACGAAACCTGGCGCCCGTTGCTGGAGCTTGCCACCCGTGAGGTATTCCAGTTGATGCTGGGATGTCAGCTCACGTCCCTCGGGGCGGACGTAGACCTGCCGCCGGGCGTAACTTCCATGGTTGGACTTGCGGGTGAACTGTGCGGTGTCATGACCATCCAGTGCGGCGAAAAAGCCGCCGTGCTGATGACCTCGAGAATGCTCGGCCTGCCCGCCGAGAAGGTCGGCGCGGAGATGTCGGATGCGCTGGGCGAGATCTGCAACATGGTCGCAGGAAATTTCAAGAACAAGATCTCGGGCTTGGGCGACGGTTGCTTGCTTTCTCCTCCTACGGTAATCACCGGAAGCGACTACAGCACGTACTCGCTGGCCGACTCACCCGGCCTCGAAGCCAGGATGTGTTTTGAAGGCCTGCCCGTGGTCATCACCTTGCAGATTCATTCCTGAAATCTCACGCCTACGGTGCACAAACCTCGGTGCTGGTGCCGTTTCGCGTTCACAGGGAGATGGCGGGTCTCTTATCTTTTGCTTCCAATACTAAATGTGATTCTTTGGTCGGGATGGCCGGGATCGTTCTTATCTCTTAGTTCAGCTGCGACTGCTTGCTCGTTCAGTGCTGAAACCAAGGCTGTAGCGGCTTCCTTTACGCGCCTATCTGCTTCTGGGTGCACATTTACGAATATCCCTATCACCCCACCGAATAGAGCGACTCCGGTTTTCGGTGGCGGGATGTACTTCCAACGTGCCATCTGGAGTGCTTGGTGGATGCGATTCGCAATGCCAACAGACTCTTTTGAATCCCAATATGCGACGATCTCGTATTCTTGGCCTGCATACGATGCCAGTTTAATGGCGATAGCGCGCAGCTGGTCATCGGTCAATGTCCGGTCTGCTAGCTGGCTTTTTAATCTCGCGGTTTCGCGTTCTGCCTCCGCTGCCCGCTCGTTAGCTTGGGCGATCTGTAGTTGGAATCCTTCTGCTTTTTGGCGTGCTTCCTCGGCCTCGTGGCCGGCTACGTTGGTAGCCTTCAAGTCTTCGGCGGCTTCCTTCTCAGTTTGTGCTGCCCGTTCAAATGCAGCTCCAGCGGATTGCTTGGCTTCTCCAATTTCTTGGTCGGAGATTATTTGGAGTTTGTTCGAAAGCACAAAGATTCCGCCGTCTGCCAATAGCTCTCCAGCAACGCCGATAATCACTAGTAGTTCGCCGACCTTCATCCATTTGAATCTCTTGTCTTTTTATCGACCCACCTCGTGGTCTTCATTAGCCGGACAAGTCGATTTTTCGGCCAAAGCAGAAGCCGGCCCGGTCATGACCAGCCGGCACGATCGCGAACCTGTTGGTTGGCCTGGGTGTACAATGGCCGATGATTTTTAGTTGAGGGTCATAGAATCGCCGACACCTCGGCTTGAGCCCCTGCCTCCCTCACGCCCGGTTGGTGCCTTTTATGAATATTCCGGGAGCCTGGCGGCTTTCTCCCACGCTTCGCGCATGGCGAAAGAACTGTTTCGAGCAAGGCTTCCGTTTGGGCACTACCCTATCGTTCGGGTGTATCTATTTATTCGGCTGTGTTTTTCTATTCGGCTGCTTGTGGGCGCACGGCCAAGGCACGACACCCTCCTCTTCTCCGACCAACTCTTCCCCTTCACAAAGCTCGAATCAGCAGACTTCCGCCGAGATCACTGCACAAGATCAGCCTGCAATGTTCAAGGTCAACGCGAACCTAGTCGTGGTGCGTACGGTGGTTCGCGATGCACAGGGACACGCCATCGGCAATCTGAAGAAGGATGATTTCGAAGTCTTCGACAGGGGCAAGGCGCAGGTCATTACACAATTTGAAGTCGAGCAACCCGGCGATCTCTCTGCCAAAGCACGCCAGTCATCTGAGCAGAACGGCAACCCTGCCGAGCCGTTGAAGGCGTCGAGCATGCCCGAACGCTTCATCGCTTATATATTCGACGATGTTCACCTGCAGTTCGGCGATCTCGCCCCGGTGCGCGACGCCGCGAAGCGCCATTTCGCCACGTTGCGCGCCACAGATCGGGCCGCGATCTTCACCACCTCGGGCCAGACCGTGCTTGACTACACCGACGATCGCGCGCAATTGAACTCTGCCCTGCTGCGCCTCATGCCTCGCCCGCTCGCCGTGGGTGTTTCGCACAACGCGGTTTGTCCTGACATCAGCTACTATCAAGCCGATCTCATTTTCAACAAGAAAGATCCCGAAGCCTCAAGCGTTGCAATGCAGGAGGCCCTTACCTGTCCTTCGGTACTCGCAGCTCTGCCGAACGTTGCAACCCAGCTTGCCTCCGGCCTTGTGAGCGAGAATGTTCAACTCGCCCTGTCCTCCGGCACTCAGGAAAGCCGCGTCTCGCTCACGGTCTTGAACGATGTTGTCCGTAACCTCGCGACCAAACCAGGACAGCGGGAGATTGTCCTGGTTTCGCCGGGATTTATCGCCCCCGAAATGGAGTTCGAATACTACGACATTATCAACCGCGCCGTCCGTGCTCAGGTTGTGATTAGCGCTCTCGATGCCCGCGGCCTGTACACCGTCGATCCTCTCGGCGATATTGCGAATCCTCCGCAAGTCGCTCCCCCTCCGCAAAAAGCGCAGTTCATAATCGGCGCCGCCAATGCCAACCAAGATCTCATGGCCGCGTTTGCCGACGGCACTGGGGGCATATTCTTCCACAACAGCAACGATCTCGACGATGGTTTCCGCCGCACGGGAGAGGCTCCGGCGTACTCGTATATGTTGGCGTTCTCTCCGCAAAACCTAAGACTCGACGGCAGCTTCCACGCACTCAGGGTCAGCTTGAAAAATTCGCAGAAACTCACGGTTCAGGCGCGACGCGGCTACTTTGCGCCGAAGCACGCAGCCGATCCGGAGCAACAGGCAAAACAGGAAATCGAAGACGCCATGTATTCGCAGGAAGAAGTACACAATCTTCCCGTTAGCCTGCAGACGCAATTTTTCAAGGCAAGCGATGACGCTGCCAAACTGATTGTGTTGGCTCATGTCGATGTGCAGCGCATGCACTATCGCAAAGCTGACGGCCGTAACAACGACGTTCTCACGTGCGTTTCCGCGGTATTTAACCGCAACGGCAACTTCGTCGAGGGCTTGGAAAAGACCGTTACCATGCACTGGAGAGACGAAACCTTAGAGCATCGCCTCGGCTCGGGCATTACCCTCAAAAGCAGCTTTGACGTGAAGCCGGGAAGCTACTTTGTGCGCCTGGTGGTGCGGGATTCCGAAGGGCAATTGATGTCGGCGGAGAATGGAACGGTTGAGATTCGGTAAGTGAGGTGCCTTGGGAAGTTCTATGGAACGTTCTCTCTTCGGGGTGGAGGCGTGGTATGCGTAGACAACATCTGGTCCCGCTCATTGGTTTAATGTGTTTTGCCGGCTGCTGGATTGTCCTCAACCAGGCTACGGATCATGGCGTCGCACACGCGCAAACTTCAGCGGACAACCTCACGACCTTCCACGCCGAATCGCGCCTGGTCTTGGTCGACAGCATCGTGACCGATAAGAACGGAGATTACGTTCGCGATCTCACGCAAAAAGATTTCAAAGTATGGGAAGACGGTAAGGAGCAGACCATTTCCAGCTTTTCGTACGAGGAAAATACCAGTAGCACTCCCGCCGCAAAACCACGCTACATGGTTTTATTCTTCGATAACTCCACCATGGAGTTTGGAGATCAGGCGAAAGCCCGCGATGCCGCCACCAAGTTTATTGAGGCAAACGCCGGTCCTGATCGGCTGATTGCGATTGCCGAATTCGGCGGTACAGTCACGATTACGCAAAACTTCACTGCCGACGCAGATCGGCTCAAGAAGGTCGTGGCAGGAATCAAAGGCTCGGCCGTTTCCCCGAATCCCGAGCCTTCGATGGCATCGCTTGCGCCCCCCACCGTAGCCGCCACGACAATGCCATCCCTCAGTAATGCCGAAGCCGATTTCGGAGTTCATACGGTGCTGCTCGCCTTGCGCGATCTAGCCAAAGGAATGGCAAACGTTCCCGGGCGCAAGACTTTGGTCCTGCTGACCGCCGGTTTTCCATTGAACTCCGAGTATGAGTCGGAGATCACCGCCACGATCGATGCCTGCAATAAATCGAATGTCGCCATTTATCCGATCGATGTTCGCGGGTTGGTCGCCCCGATTCCGACGGGGCCACAAGGCCGCTCGCAGCGCCCGTCGATCGATTCCTCATGGCCGGCGCTGATTTCGGCAACATTTCACGTCAGAACGAATCAACCGGCTCTGAAACTCGCTGCATTCGGCGAGCCTGATGCCGACCCCGGCCAGCACACCGGCGGCGGTGGTGGGACTGGAGGAACTGGAGGCAGCGGTGGCGGCCACAGCGGCAGTCCCGGCGGTGGCGGAACAAGCGGAGGAGGTCACACCAGCGGCGGCGGCACAGGCAGCACTGGCGGTGGCAAAACCGGGGGTGGAACGCCGGTCTCTGCTCAATACAACAATGGCGTCTATAACCCCTACAATCAGCCGCGGCAGATTGTTCCCACTTTTCCTCCCAGCGCCAGCGAGAATCAGCAGGTGATGTATCAACTGGCTGATGGCACCGGCGGATTCGTGATTCTCAACACCAACGACCTTCTCGGCGGCCTGCAGCGCATTGCCCGAGACCAGAACCAGTACTATCTGCTCGGTTACGTGCCGGCGGCAACCGTAGAAGGCAGTTGCCATAGCCTGAAAGTGAAGGTTGAGCGCCATGGCACCGAGGTTCGCGCGCGCAGCGGATATTGCACAACCCGGCCGGTCGATTTGCTTGCCGGCAATCCTGTCGAGAAAGATCTCGAATCCCGCGCCAGCGGCGAGATGAAAGGCAATGTGGCCGCTTCCATGGAAGCGCCGTTTTTCTACACGTCGCCCAACACCGCTCAGGTTCATCTCGCGGTCGAGATTCCGTCCTCCGCGTTGAAGTTCGACAAGGTAAAGGGCAAAGAGCATGCAGCTCTCAATATTCTCGGCATCGCTTACAAGCCGGATGGCACGATCGCTGCACGCTTCAGCGACACCGTGAATTTCGACTTCGATGGCAAGAAGGAAGTCGAGCAATTCCAGAAGCAGCCGTTTCATTACCAGAATCAGTTCGGAATCGCCTCCGGCCAGTACAACCTCAGGGTTGCCTTCAGCTCGGGCAATGAGAGCTTCGGCAAACTGGAAGCACCTCTCGCGGTCGATCCGTACGGTGAGCAGCAATTCAGCATCAGCGGCGTCGCGCTCAGCAATTCAGTCAGCCGGGCCGCTGATCTTTCGACTGATCTCGATAGCCTGCTGCTGGAAGATCGCACTCCTTTGATTGTCCAGGGATTGCAGATTTCACCATCGGCTACGAACCACTTCAAACAGACGGACAATGCCGCGATTTATGCAGAGGTTTACGAACCCTTGCTGAGAAAGCCGAACCCTCCCGATGTGGCTTACGAGTTGATCATTGTGAACCTCAAAACCAACCAGCAGAAATTCCATATTGGAGATCGCACGCCGAAAGGAACATCTGGCAATCCCGTCATCGCTCTAGGCTTGAGGCTGCCGGTCGCTCATCTCGATCCCGGCTCCTACCGGCTCGACCTGCGGGCGGTGGATTCTGCCGGCCATTCGAGTACGACCCGCTCCACGGATTTTGAAGTTGAGTGAGGTGGGGCAATCCGAAGATGCATTCAGAAGTGTGAGCCATTTCAGGAATCTCGTCGAAAAATCGCAAAGGCGGCCGCCATTATTCGACCTCAGAACTCGCCTTCGCATATGATTCATCCATGATTTCTCCCGGTCTGGGTAGCCTGGTTTTCGGGCACCGGTCTTCGTCATGTTGCCTCGTTCTTATGCTGCACTGGAAGCCCACTGCGGCTGGGTCTTCCGCGAGGCCCGCGCGATGATCATCGCGCGAAGCCCGTTGAGAATCTGTCTCGGCGGAGGCGGCACTGATCTGCCATCTTATTATCGTGAGCACACCGGCTTCGTGGTCTCTGCCGCGATCAATCGCTACGTTTACATCACAATCAACCAGGCATTTCACCCGCGAATTTTTGTCAAATACTCCAAGTTTGAGGAAGTCGAGCGGGTCGAAGACATTCAGCACCCTATCATTCGTGAAGCTCTGCAGCTGGCCGGCGTTACCGGGCCGTATCTTGAGATTGTCAGCCTTTCTGATATCCCCGCCGGAACAGGCATGGGATCTTCCGGGAGTTTCACGACCGCACTTCTGTCGGCGCTTCATGCTTACAAACACGAATTCATCGCGCCGCGCGAACTCGCGGAGCAGGCTTGCCATATTGAACTGGATCGTCTGAAAGAGCCCATCGGCAAGCAGGATCAATACATCGCCGCGCACGGTGGCATCATGTGCTTCAATTTTCTTCCAGATGACACGGTGAAAATTGAGCCTTTGAAAGTTTCCGCTGAAACCCTCGCCAATCTGGAGGACAATCTTCTCTTGTTTTTCACCGGCAGCTCGCGCAATGCATCGGATATTCTCCGCGACCAGGATTCACGCACCAAGCACAATGACGGGTGCATGATCGAGAACCTTCATTTCACAAAAAAGCTGGGCATCGAGAGCCGCGATGCGCTGCTCGCCGGCGACCTGAATCATTTCGCCGACTTGATGAACATCCATTGGGAGCACAAAAAGAAACGATCGCCCGGCATGAGCAGCGATGAAATCGATAGGCTTTATGCTCTCGCCAAAGCCAACGGTGCTCGCGGCGGCAAGTTGATCGGCGCCGGAGGCGGCGGATTTCTCATGTTCTACAGCGAGGAGACCACCCGCCTGCGCGCCGCCATGCGCGGCGCCGGCTTGCGCGAGGTTCGCATGCAGTTCGATTTTGCCGGCACCACGGTAGTAGCGCATTCCTAGGAGCCGCATTGTTGACCGTCGCCATTCTTGCTGGAGGCCGCGCCACACGTCTTGGACCTTTGACGGAGAACGTGCCCAAGTCGCTTCTTCCGGTCAACGGCGAGCCGTTCGTAATTCATCAGCTCCGGCTGCTTCGTTCCAAAGGCATCAAGCACGTTGTGCTCTGCGTGGGGCATTTCGGCGATCTCATCCAACGAGCGCTTAGCGATGGCTCAAATCTTGATCCTTCGAATCTCGGCCTTCAGGTAGACTACTCAATCGACGGTGCGTCTCTGCTGGGCACGGCGGGTGCGATCAAGAATGCCCTTCCCAAATTGGAGAGTTCTTTTTTCGTGATGTACGGCGACTCGTACCTGCCGTGCGACTACGCCGCCGTGGCCCGCAACTTCGACTCCACCGGTGTGTTGGGAATGATGACGGTCTTTCGCAACCAGGGGAAGTGGGACACGAGCAACGTCGAAGTCGAATCCGGGGAAATTCTCGCGTACAGCAAAACTCACCTTACGCGGCGCATGCAGTATATCGATTACGGGCTCGGCGTCTTCCGCGCTGAGGCATTTGCAAGTATGCCCCAGGGGAAACCCTGCGATCTCGCCGACGTTTATTCGAATCTGCTGGAAAGAAAACAGTTGGCGGCATTTGAAGTGCGCGAACGCTTTTACGAGATCGGATCGCCAGCCGGCTTGCGCGAAACGACAGAATTTCTAGCGCGCGCACCAAGACGCACGACAAGCCATCCATGAACGAAACCGGCACATTCACAAATCAGTTCCTGGCGGAAGCCAGAACCGTTATCGATCGCCTCGACCGCACAAGTATCGAAGAAGCCGCTTCCCTGCTCGCGCAAACCCACTCTGCGGGCGGGCGCTTGTTTATTCTCGGCGTGGGCGGCAGCGCCGCCAACGCCTCGCACGCCGTGAATGATTTTCGCAAGCTGGCGGGCATCGAAGCCTACGCTCCGACCGACAACGTTTCTGAACTCACGGCCCGCACCAATGACGAAGGCTGGCCAGCCGTATTCGAAAGCTGGCTACGCACAAGCCGCCTGCGGTCGAACGATCTCGTAGTGGTTTTTTCCGTTGGCGGCGGTGATCTCGAAAAAAGCATCAGTCCAAATTTGGTGAGTGCCCTCAAATACGCAAAAACCGTCGACGCAAAAATTCTCGGCGTCGTCGGCCGCGACGGGGGCTACACGGCCCAGGTTGCAGATGTCTGCATTCTTATTCCCACGGTCAACGCTGCACACACCACGCCGCACACGGAGGCTTTTCAATCCGTCGTTTCGCATCTGCTCGTCTCCCATCCGAAGGTAAAGCGGTATGCCACGAAGTGGGAATCAACCGAGGCTCCAGGGGATCGCACGCTTCGGCCGGCAGTCTTCATCGATCGAGATGGCGTCCTTAACCGTGCGACGGTGCGCGACGGCAAACCGCTTCCCCCGCCGGGCTTGCAGGACCTTGAAATTCTTCCTGGCGTCGCGCCGGCGCTGGCCGAGCTGAAGTCGCACGGATTTCCTCTCTATGTGATCACCAACCAGCCCGATGTCGCCCGCGGCAGCCTCACCCGTGCCCAAGTGGATGCCATGAACCAAAAGTTAGCCTCCCTGCTCCCGGTCGATGACATCTTCGTCTGTTATCATGATGATGCAGATCATTGCGCGTGCCGAAAACCCAAACCCGGCCTGATCCACGAGGCACAGCGCAAGTACGATATCGATCTCGCTCGCAGTTTCGTTGTGGGGGATCGCTGGCGCGATATTGACGCCGGCCACGCTGCAGGTTGCAAAACAATTTTGATCGACTACGGCTACCGCGAGAGAAAACCCGCCCAGCCTCCGGAAGCGAAGGTGCGGTCTTTGCGCGAAGCGGCCGAATGGATCATTCGTTGCAGCTTAAAGGAGCCCAAGAATGAAGTCCGTCTCTGAGTTGAAGGTTCGGGTGTTTGCCGATGGAGCCGACAGGGCTACCATGCTCGCCCTTCATCGCGAGCCTTACATCAAGGGCTTCACCACCAATCCAACTCTGATGCGGAAAGCCGGGGTCACGGATTACGAGCGCTTCGCCCGCGAAATTCTCCGGCACATTCCCGACCGGCCCATCTGCCTGGAAGTTCTCGCCGACGATGAGGACGAAATGGAGCGTCAGGCTCACCACATCGCCAGTTGGGGCCCGAACGTTTACGTAAAGATTCCCGTCACTAACACTCGGCGCGACCCCATGTATAACCTGATCCGGCGCCTCAGCAACGAAGGCATCCGTGTGAATGCTACAGCGGTACTTGCGCTCGACCAGGTGCAGCGCAGCGCACAAGCTCTCAAGGAAGGCGCTCCGTCTTATATTTCTATCTTTGCCGGAAGGGTCGCCGATACAGGACGCGATCCGGTCCCTCTCATGAAATCCGCGCTGGAAGTGATGGCGGCGAACGCTAATTCTCAGTTGGTCTGGGCAAGTCCGCGGGAACTACTGAATATTTTTCAGGCCGACGCCATCGGCTGCCACATCGTCACCGTAACTTCCGACATTCTTAAGAAAATTGCGCTCGTCGGCAAGGACCTGCACGAACTCTCTCTGGAAACAGTGCAGATGTTCTACGATGACGCCGCACGCTCCGGATACAAGTTGGAACTCGCTCGCGAGGAGCAGCCGGTCGGATCGGTTCGAGACTGAAACCTTAGACTCAAACCGCGCTCATAACAGATGTGACAATCGCGAGTCCGCATCGCTTTCAGAAGTCACGCCATGTGGGCGCCTATCTGACATCCAGCCCAAGCAGCGCAATTCGGGAGAGCGGACACTGCAACTCAGTATCACCAAGGCAGGCAACTCCAGCTTGCGATCATTGCTAATCCGATTGTGCTCATTACCTCCTTCGACAGCCCGGGCCCGTTAGATATGTGAACCCGGAACAAACAATCGTCGACCTGCGTATCCTCATGCGTTAATCCAATCCGGCAGGAGGACTCCTGACAATGAAAGCCCTCTGGAGTATTGTCGCGGTCGCGGCCACCTTGACACTTGCAATTTCCGGACGTAGTGATTCAACCAATAAATCGGCGCCGAGCGGAACCATAACGGCTTTCCGTGACATTTCCGTGATTCCGATGGATAGCGATCGGGTTCTCACACACCAGACCGTTCTGGTTCGTGATGGAAAAATCGTTGAGGTCGGCCCCGCAAACTCCCTACGTCTGCCAGCCGAGTCGATCGTCATATCCGGGCAGAACAAGTTCTTGATTCCGGGCCTCGCCGATATGCATACCCACGTCGATAGGAAGGAAATGCTGCCTCTATTCTTAGCCGCCGGGGTGACGACCGTGCTGAACATGGGGCTAGCATCACCAGAATTTGTCACGGCAATACGCCACGAGGTCTCTGAGGGCACGGTAGTGGGACCGCGAATCTTCGCAGCCTTCATGATTGACGGACCTGGCGACCCTGGCCCGGAATACGTTGCATTGTGCGAGCGAGATGCACGCGCAGCTGTGGATCGGGCAAAGCTTGTGGGTTATGAGTTCATCAAGGTTTACTCACGGCTGCAACCAGACATCTACGCGGCAATACTCGACGAAGCGAAAAAACAAAACATCGCCGTCGTTGGCCACATCGCCGATTCCGTAGGGTTAGAGAGAAGTCTGGCGCAAGGGCAGGTGATGATCGCGCACGCGGAGGAATATTACAAAACCTACTTCCAGAATCAGCCTGACGATAGCCGGATCCCGGAGGCGGTCCGGCTTACGCAGAATGCCGGCGCTTACGTGACTCCAAACCTGTCGTTTTTTTCCATGCTGACGAGGATCACATCAGATCCCAAGGCCATGGACAGTCTGCTTTCCGACCCCCATGCGGATTTCATGCCGCCAGACATCCGCAGATCGTGGTTGAGCGAGCGCCCTTCCAAGCCCTCCGATCAATTTGTGCCAGAATTTGCGACCCTCAAGAAACTCACGTCTGCCCTGTCACAGACCGGTGTACCACTTCTTGCTGGTACGGATAGTCCCGGCGGGGGCATGGTCCCTGGCGCTTCGCTCCACTACGATCTCGAGCAATTGGTGGCGGCGGGGCTGACGCCTTTCCAGGCTCTCTCGGCGGCTACTCGCACGCCAGGTGAGTTCATTCATCGCTTTGTTCCCGGAGCCGAAGAATTCGGAACGATTGCTCCTGGCCAATCTGCGGACCTGGTCATGCTCGATGCCAACCCTCTGCTCGATATCCGAAACGCACGGAACGTGATTGGAGTTATGGTTAGGGGACGTTGGTTCGAGCGCAACGAATTGGAGGCGCTCGTTCAACAACCGGTATCCGGCTACAAGCGCGTTATGGCCTTGGAAGCGGAGTTCGAAAATGTATTGGCCAAGCAGGGCGTGGAGCAGGCAGTTCGCGACCTCAAGATTCACTCCCGGGCCGCGGAGAAGCTTCCCGAAAGTTTCGTAAACGCCCTCGGGTACCAGATGCTCGGAGCCAAGAAGCTGGCAGATGCGGTCGCGTTGTTCACATTGAACACCGAGCAGTACCCGGATTCATGGAACGTTTATGACAGCCTCGGGGAAGCCTATGCCGACAATGCAAACTACGATCTAGCGGTGATGAACTACAGACACTCTCTTGCTCTTAATCCCAAGAATGCTGGAGCGGAAAAAATGCTAAAAGACCTTGCGTCGCTCCGCGTGAAGTAATTGTCCGTGTGTATGCGCTAGAGTTCTTGCACATTGGGTTGACACTCTGGGCCTACTCATAAGAGCCGGGACGGCCAGAAGTCGGCCTCGCGAAAGAAGTCTTGCAATCCTGAGTCGGCCTAGGGCATCACTCCAGCGGGGGCTTGTGGCGATGGTCCGGCTGCGGTCGCAGCGGCAGCTTCGTTCAAAATTCTGTGGTGAATTGTGAACAGAGCCAACTCGAGCCGGTCTGACACGCCAATCTTGTCGTAAACGTTGCGCAGGTAATTCTTGATCACCTGCTCGGTAGTGCCCAGCTGCGTGGCGATCTCCTTATTTTTATAGCCCTGCACGATGAGTGCGACGATGCGCAACTCTTTTGCGGTTAGCCGGTCGCGCACCCGCAACCCGACCATATCGTTCTCGGTGAGCTCGCTTGGCACGGCGACGTCCTGCACCCAGGTTTCGCCGCGGGCCACTTTGCGCACGCAGTCCACGAGTGCGGCGCTCGTGACGTTTCGGTAAACAACACCGTGAGCGCCGTTGCCCATGTGCCGTTGCGCGCTCTCGCCGGTATCGGCCAGGATGACTACACGGGTCTTGGCACGGTTGGCAGCCTGCGTGATCGCCGCAAAGTCATTGTGAAAGCCCGCCGCCACCACCAGAACCGCTGCGCGAAATTTATCCAGAGCCATGAACATCTGCTCCGGAGTCTGAGCCTGCGCCACAATGCGCATCTCGTCTTCCACCGCCAGAACTTTGGCGATGCCCGCCCGGAAGATTGCCTGATTATCGGCCAGAATCAGTTTGAGCATGTTATCCGCTCTCCAAGAATCATTTCCATCCGCTCTGCGGGCGGATCTTCCAATTTCGATGTTGATTTGTGATTGCTGATTGAGACTCGCCCGCTCAATCGCCAATCGCTCAAACAACAATCATCCCTGCCACTAAGTATTTCTGACAAACTCGTACGAATCGATGACGCAAGCCACACCCTTGCCATCCGGCGTGTTGCCGCTCGGGTCGGTCCGCACCACCCGCCCCTTGCACTGGATGACAACATTCTCCGGGCCACCAGTGACGTCGGGCGGCAGGGTGATTTCGAACTCCACGGGGGAACCAATCTCCAGCGACGCATCGGCGCGAATATAAACTCCCGCCGCGCTCAAGTTGCCTGTTGTCCCTTTGGCGTCGCCGCTTTCGGTTTCGTTATGAATTTTGATCGGCAGATGAAGGGGAAATCTTTTTCCGGTCCGTGCTTCGGACACAGTGCCTCCTCTTTCGTGGTTCGACCGTTCGCTCTGGGCAAACGAGGTAAGTGTCATCGAAATGCGCTCCTGACGTGCGGATCGACCACAATTGATGCTCAGGGCAGGTTATATCATGGATTATACCCCGATAAAAGCCTGATGACGAGTTAGTTAATAGAAACGAGATTGCCCCTTGATTCTCACCATGCTTTCCCGGTGGCCACGCATCCCGTGCTATTTTCTGATGTGAAACCGTTCTTCCCACAGGAGATGCACACCCATGTTTTCCCGCCCTCATTCCCGCACATGGCCGACGGGGTCAAGGCTGCTGCTCGTCTTTGCGCTTTTTCTGCCGTTGCTCTCGAATGCATTGTTGGCATCGCAGCAGTCTTCAAACCAAGGGCAAGATAAAGCGGTTCAGCCGGCGCAATCCCCAGAGCCGAATATGCCTCAGAATTCATCAAGGCAGGCCCTGGCCCAGTTCAACGACGCCCTTGAATCTCTGGCCACTAAAGTCTCACCTGCGGTGGTGCAGATTCTGGTGACCGGTTATGCCCCGGTGCGCGATACAGACCGCTCCCAGACCGCTCTGATCGTCCGCCAACATGCGGTCGGTTCAGGTGTAGTCCTTGACTCCAACGGCTATATCATGACGAATGCTCATGTGGTGGAAGGCGCGCAGCGCATCCGCGTCGCCCTGCCGATTCCGGGTGACACCGGGGGCGATGTCCCCGTGGGTAAACGACACATCCTCGAAGCGCGCCTGCTTGGAGTCCACAAAGAGACCGACCTTGCGCTGCTCAAGATTGATGCAGCCGATCTGCCCACTCTTCCTTTGCTCGTCCGGGACAGGCCTCGCGTCGGACAATTGGTGTTTGCGATCGGCAGTCCCGAGGGCCTCCAAAACTCCGTGACCATGGGGGTGGTGAGCGCAGTTGCGCGCCAACCCGATCCAAATAAGGCCATGACCTACATCCAGACTGACGCGCCGATTAATCCCGGCAACAGCGGCGGCCCGCTGGTCGACATGGACGGCGCAGTGGTTGGAATCAACACCTTTATACTTTCCGAGGGAGGCGGAAGCGAAGGGCTGGGATTTGCCATCCCGGCGCGGATTATCGATTTCGTTTATCGCAGCCTGCGCAAATACGGCCACGTGCATCGCGTGGTAATTGGAGCCGACGCGCAGGAGATCACGCCCGATATGGCGGATGGCCTGCATCTCGCCCAGCGCTGGGGAGTGATTATTGCCGATGTGAAGCCCGACGGTCCCGCCGCCGCGGCCGGCCTGCGCATCCAAGATATCGTTCTCCGCGCGGACGATCGCCGCATCGAAACCTTGCCGGGGCTTTCCGCCGCACTTTACCTGCACCGAGTCGACGAACTACTCAAGCTGGAAATTCTTCGCGGTAACGAGAGAAAGACGATCTATATCCCCGCGATCGAAGAACACGATCCCATGGATAAACTCCTGGATACTGCCGACCCTGAAAAAAGCCTTATCCCACGGCTCGGGATTCTCGGAATCGACTTCGACAGCAGCCTGCGCAGTGAAATCTCGCTGCGCATTCCGTCCGGAGTTGTGGTGATCGGCCGCGCTGCTGACCTGATCACGCCTGAGACTGGGCTCGAAACCGGCGACGTGATTCATTCTCTCAATACCACACCGATCGGCTCGATGGATGATTTGCGCGCAGCCGTCAACGAACTAAAGGCTGGCGCTCCGGTGGTTTTGCAGGTCGAACGCTCCGATGGCTTTACCTATTTAACGTTTGAGATGGAGTGATTAGCGTCGGTTGCGATTACTGACGACCGGCTTTTGCCGCTGCGGCCGTTGGGCGAGTGTTGCTGCCGGATTGTTTGTTGCGCTGCAACGAATTCTCGGCCGCCAGCGCCAAGCCCGAACACATGCACAATAGCAAACTCAAATCCTCCCTCGTGAATGCATCCTGACTGACGCGGTAAAGCGCCACCACGGCAATAACATTCGATTTTCCTTGAAGAGGTACGGCGAGCGCCGAGCGCAGCGTGCTGTACTTGGTGGCATCGTTGAGATATCCCGGCTCAACCGATGGATTGCCGTTCAAAATCGCCTTGCAGTTCTCCGCTACCCATCCTGACAAACCCTCACCGACCGGAATCCGCAAAGATGAAAACAGACGGAAATTGTCTCCGCTCACGAACGCAGGGGCCAGGGCTTTCTCCTGCACCGTATACACCGCCATTGAATCATGCGGAATAAGACGCTTTACGCGGACTGCCAGCAGGGAAATCAAATCTTCGAAGCTCAGCGCACCCTCAACCTTTTGTGCAAGCTGCAAAAGGGTTTCGATTTCTCGCTGCGCGATCGCAATCAATTCGCGGTCATTTTCCGCTCGTTCGCCGGGGTTAGAAACTTTCTCCGATTCGGCAAAACCCGCATCCGGAGCTAAACCGCGCTCGACCTTAATGTCAGTCGACAACTTCGGGGGCGTTTGCAACGGTTGTTCGTGCGCGAGCTTCTCTAGCTCGATGTAGCGCACCTTGAGAATCTCAACCACTCTTGGGTCAAAGCTAAGTCCCGACTCTGAGACTACTTTCGCCATCGCTTCATCCAAGGGCAGCGCCTTTCGATATTGCCGGTCGGAGGCCAGCGCATCGAGGCAATCGACAGCGGAAAGAATACGCGCGCCAATCGGAATCTCCTCGCCCTTCAAACCGTTCGGATACCCGCTGCCATCCCACTTTTCATGGTGCGCTCGCACAATCGGAACCACTGGATAAGGAAAATCGACCTGCTCGAGAATCTCGGCGCCCACGATAGGGTGAATTTTCATTTTCTCGAATTCTTCCGGCGTGAGTTTTCCGGGCTTCGCAATAATGTGCTCCGGCACGGCCAGCTTGCCGATGTCATGCAGCACCGACGCGGCTTGCAGCGCCTCGGTTTCGTCTTCGCTCAGGCCCAGCTCGCGCGCCAGTTCCATCGCGTAAACCCGCACCCGCTGCAGGTGCTCGCCGGTCGTCTGATCTTTGGCTTCGATCGCCAACGCCAGTGCTTCGATGGTTCGCAGGTGAAGATGAGAAACTTTTTCCGCATGCTGCTTTTCGGCTTCAAGTTTGCCCAGATAAAGCCGCGAGGAGCGGTACATCACATAGATCGGCGCCAGAACCAGCAGAGCCGCCTGCCATCCGATCCGTCCGCCGATGAAGCTGACGAATCCAGCGATCGCGGCCCCAACCATGTAATAGGGAAATGTCCAGAGGTAAATCTCGGTCCACACCTTGCGGATGGGCTTCTCTTCCGTCAGGCCGATAATGATCGACATCGCGATGGTGTTGAAGACGAAGTGCGTAATTGCCGCCGCCAAAAGAGCCAGCGGCAGAGAGCCATGAAATACGTGATTCAGAACCAGCTTGTAAGCTCCGTAAGCCGCTGCGCAGCACACGGTCACTTGCGACAAATTGAAAATCAGCTGAATATGTTTCAACTGCCGTGTTGGCTTCCAATAAAACTGCGCCAGCGTCTTCAGCACGCCGATCATCAAAGTTTGGGCTAACCCCAGATCCAGGATGCAGAGGATGGTCAGCAGGAAGTTCATCG
This sequence comes from Candidatus Sulfotelmatobacter sp., assembly GCA_030044775.1. Taxonomy (GTDB): domain Bacteria; phylum Acidobacteriota; class Terriglobia; order Terriglobales; family Acidobacteriaceae; genus Sulfotelmatobacter. Next base: position 16,919 of record JASICF010000348.1, read on the forward strand.
ACATCGTGCCTTCGATGTCGGGCAGGCTTACCTTCAACACCGAAGCCAGCAGCGCCGCGATCAGGTAGCACGCGAACTTAGCCAGATTGGTCGGTTCCCAGAAAAGCATCGCCGGGATGAAGCAGGCGAGAGCCGCTATCACCATGAGGGCGATATAGACACGAGCACCCAATTGTCGCGCGGCGGCTGACATGAGAGATTCCTAAGATTTTTGCCCAAGCCAAACTCAAAATCTGCGCAAAAGTGCGACCTGCCATTACCATCGTTTCTCTCTCCAAAATCAATAAGATACATCCGACTTTTGCAGGAAAATCGAAGGAATCGCAGGACCAAAAATGTGCCGACCCGGGAATTCTGCGAGTCAATTTGTCCCCCGGCCCCGCCGATGCGACAAAATGTCCCGGCTGATTTCCAGCCGCATCGTGCAACTGCTTAATTTCTCAACACTTACATTTCCCGATTTGGAACTTGATCTGCACCTTTAGCGTGAGGATACGAATCCGCAGTCAAGCGGATCGGTTTCCTTTGTGGGGACATTGAGATGTGGGGGGATATGAAAAGACTTCTAGCGCTCTTGCTGATCGTAAGCGCCACGGTTGCCTACGCGAACGATGCGAAGTTGTCGCCCGAACTGCAAAACTATCCATCGAACCAGCAGGCGCAGGTTATCGTGCAGTATGCGCCGGGAACCCAGCTGAGCTGCACCGGGTTGCTCGGTCTTGTCGACTGTCTCTTGAACGACATTGTGAATCTTGGCGGAACGATTCTCGGGCAATTGCCGATCGTCAATGGGGTCGTCGCAGTACTGGATGGCAACGGTATCCAGAGCCTGTCCAATCAATCGAACGTGGTTTACATCAGCACGGACCGGCCGCTGAATTCATCGGGGTTTAGCGATCAGGCGGTTGCGGTGAATGCACCTTTTGCATGGCAATCGGGTTACACCGGCGCCGGCATCGGCGTCGCCCTGATCGACAGCGGCGTCAGCAGCCATCCGGATCTCGACCTGGGAATTCTGCCGCTCTCGCGCGTCGTGTACTCCCAGTCGTTCGTTGTTGGAAACACGAGCACCACGGATCAATTCGGGCACGGCACGCACGTCGCCGGACTCATCGCCGGAGACGGCCTCAGTTCGACCGGGCCGCTCTTTACTCAAACGTTTACAGGAATGGCGCCCAGCGCGAGCATCGTCAACCTGCGCGTCCTCGATCAGAATGGCGAAGGTACTGACAGCCTCGTAATCGCCGCCATCAGCCAGGCAATCTCCCTGAAATCGCGCTACAACATTCGCGTGATCAATCTTTCTCTTGGCCGCGCGATTTACGAGAGCTACAAACTCGATCCTCTCTGCCAGGCGGCAGAGCAGGCGTGGAAGAATGGAATCGTGGTGGTTGTAGCTGCGGGCAATAACGGGCGCTATCTGCCAACCGACGGTTACGCCACAGTCACCTCGCCGGGCAACGATCCTTACGTGATTACCGTTGGCGCGATGAAGCCCATGGGCACCCCCACGCGCACCGATGACCTCATCGCGAGCTATAGCTCAAAAGGTCCGACAGATGTGGATGCGGTAGTGAAACCCGACATCGTCGCTCCCGGCAACTTGCTGATCTCACTCGAAGCGCCGAACTCGACTTTGTTTTCCGAGTTCCCCGCTAATCAGGTGCCGTACAGCGAATACGTTGCGGGAGGGAGCAGCGCCATCTCTCCCACTTACTTCACGCTGAGCGGAACCAGCATGGCAACAGGTGTCGTCAGCGGACTTGTGGCGGATCTTTTGCAGAAAAGCCCGAGTCTCACGCCGGATCAAGTCAAGGCGCGGTTGATGCTGACCGCGTACAAGACTTTTCCGCAAAGCAGCAGCACGACCGATCCAACTACCGGCATCACTTACACCGATCAGTATGACGTGTTCACGATCGGCGCCGGCTATGTCGACATTCAAGCTGCTTTGGGAAGCACCGCAGTCGCGAAAGGCACGGCGATGTCTCCAATCGCGACCTTCAACTCAAACACCGATCAGGTTTTCATGACGGACGATCCTTCGGCGGTGTGGAACACGTCAACCACATGGTCGAATACAGCCGTGTGGGGCGCGTCGCAGTTTGTCACCGGCACCACTGGCGCCGTCTCCAACGGAGCAAACGCCGCCAGCAACAGCCAGTTGGCGGGCAACGAAGCCCTGTGGGGATCGGAAGCGCTCTGGGGTTCGGAAGCCTTATGGGGCAGCGAAGCTCTATGGGGGAGTGAGGCACTTTGGGGCAGCGAAGCGCTGTGGGGCAGTGAAGCGCTCTGGGGCAGCGACTTCTCAGGCGGTGAAAACTAGAAAGGTCAGCTTTAAGGTTCTAATTTAAAAAGAGAGGGGCCCAGACTCTTCAGGGAGCGGGCCCTTTTGCTTTTTCCGATTCCTCTGTCATTCCGATCCGGACGCAAGTCCGGAGAGGAACCTGCTTTTGCCCCCTCCAGAACATGCCGGTCGAGCACCCCATTTTGCCGTAAAATGTTTCCAGCGCGCCCGTAGCTCAACTGGATAGAGCATCTGCCTTCGGAGCAGAGGGTTGGGAGTTCGAGTCTCTCCGGGCGCACCACTCGGCCAGCGATCCTTCGCCGAAAGAAGGCTCAGGATTTCGTCTGCGGGCTCACGCCCGCAAGTCGCCTCAAGTTCCGACTTGAAAGATTTCGGTTTGCGGATGCGTCAGGGTGATAGCCGGAAGGCGTTTAATTTTCAGGCGGGGCGTCCTGACGAGCGAGTCTGTTACACTGAAAAACCTAAATCCCCTAAAACCAAGGAGACTGTCAGAGTATGTCGAAAAAACTCATGAACGCGGTGTTCTGCCTGATGTTGTTGTGCACTGGCCTGACGCTGGCTCAAGAGCCGGTGCAGAACGTTGACCCCCAGAGGCATCCCAATTTGGCGGAAGCGCAGCACCTCATTGCGAAGGCTAACGATGCCATCAGAGCCGCTCAGAAAGACAACAGGTACGATATGCACCACCATGCGCAGAATGCACGGGACCTTTTGGCCCAGGCAGCGAACGAACTGAAGAGTGCAGCCTTGGACGCCAATCGCTAATAAAAGATCATCCGGTCAGTACATCTTCCAATGTCCTGCCGTCTTTGGGCGGGGGTGCGCGGGCGTGGCGCGTGTGCCAGCTTGCACGAGGACGTTGGCATAATCGCGCCGGAGCGCGTCCGCGCGATTTGATGCGGGATGCTGATAACGCACGCAGGGTTTCCTGCTCTCCAAAAACTCACCCTCATCTCTGACCGCTTCGCGGCGAGCGACTGGAGAATTATGACTTCGCTGGAAATGTGATTGGATCAGACAAAACAACTCAGTGCGCGCGGAAAAAGACACCGCATCGTCGAGTTCGCGCGGGGGACGAGCATTCCGTGCAATCGCTCTGCAGGCGATCCTATTACACCGCTGTTTGCCCTTCGTGAAAATACGTCTCGCCGCGCAGAACAGCTTCCACTGCTTTCACCAGCGATGTCGTATCCGCCTTCTGCACCAGTCCGCGGATTCCCGCCTTTTTGGCTTCCTCTTCCAACTGCGGCGAAGGATAGATGGTGACCATCAGCACCGGCGACTCCGGATGCTGTCTGGAGAGATTCCGTCCTGCTTCCAGTCCACTCATCACCGGCATTACAAAATCCAGCACCGTGATGCTGGGAGCATGTTCCTCCCACCTTTGGATCGCACGCAGCCCGTCTTCGGCTTCACCCACGACTTTCCACTCGTTCCGGTTCTCCAGCACAGCACGAAGGTGAGCTCTCACCACCGCATTGTCTTCCACTAGGAAAATACGTACCACGCCCGGTTCATTCTCCTCAAATAGTTTGACGATAGCGGCCGTCGCCTGAGGTTGGCGCCCACCTCCGGTAAAAACTAACCTATTCGCTTGGCGGCCGACTGGCCATACTGCTGGCACCCGATTGCCCGTCAAAGATTCAAGAGCACACACTCACTTGGCCTAGGCGATATACCCGAGTTGCCGCGCGTCACACCGGAGATTTCAAGAAGATAATGCGAATCTTCCAACGGAAATACTGCGGACACCGGAGAAAAGTCGACCGCGATAAAGAGAAGGAACCGAACTCCTCTGGGAAACATGAACTGCAGGAAGCTGTGAACTGAAGAAAGATGTACACAGGAGGAAAATGTGAAGTGAAGAAGGAGAGCCGTTTACCCGCTCTGTAAATGCGAGCAGTTGCCAATCCCTACCCGCGTACGCTGATCTTTGAAAACGACAGCACTGCGCGCGACGAAATCGGATGCCCCATCGACATTGCTGGACGGAACGTTGTGAAGATCAGCATCCGTTTTACTTCGGGAAGAAGCTGCTGCGACACGCCTGGATCCGAAAGAATTCTGTAATCGTCCACTCGTCCACGCTGATCCACATATGCCTCGATCACCAGCGAATCCGCATTGATGGAACTCAGATTCGTGCCAAACGCACTCTGCTCGAGCTCCGGCCCGGTATTTAGCACCAACGGCACATCCTGAGTATTGGCCTGCAACTGTCCTGGCATCGCCAGAATCGCCGTGACAATCCCAAAAATCAGCAGCGCACAAACCAGCCCGGCCGTCGCCGGGACCATAAACGCGCTCAGGGTGTCTTCCAGGCGGAGCCGCAATCCCTCATACCGGCCGCGTCGCGAGATTGCTGCCTCGCGCGAAATCGCCAAACGCAGCTTCAATCCCAGATCGGCCGGCTCCATCACCCGGCCCAGATTCGTCAGCATCTGTTGCGCCTGCTGCAACCCGCGATACTCGCCCATGCACGGCGCGCAAACATCGAGATGTTCCCGCAGCGCGCGCATCTCCGTTCCTGTGACCATCCCATCCAGGTAAGGAGACAGCAACGCCTTCGCTTTCTCGCACTGCATCGTCTCTTTTTCCGCCGCATACTTCATGGCGTCACCTCGACCCTTCTACCCCCGCCGTTGATACGCGAACCCAGGCTCTCTTTCTCGGCTGAATCGTTCAACCCCAACTCCCCGCCAAAGTCTCGCGCATACGGCGCCAGCCGTTCCTTCAAGGCTTGCCGCCCGCGCGTCAATCTCGATTTCACTGTGCCCAGCGAGACCTGCAGCACCTCGGCAATCTCTTCGTACGACATATCTTCCAGGTCGCGCAAAATCAGCGTCGTACGGTAGGGCTCGGCCACGCGCCGCAACTCGCGATCCACTCGCTGACTCACTTCCCGTTGCGCTACGTTGTCAAACGGAGAATGATGGCGATCGGTAAGCGCGCTTCGCATCGCGTCCTTCCCGTTCACCGCATCTTCCGATTCCGCTGGCTCGATCGGAGTTTCCTGCGCTTTATGCCGGAACCACCACCGTCTCCGGTTCGCCGCTTCATGCAGCGCAATGCGGTAGATCCACGTCTTCAAGCTCGATTCGCCGTTGAAGTGTTTCATCCCGCGGAATACTTTCAGGAACACTTCCTGGGTCGTGTCGGCCGCGTCAGCCGGATCGCTCACTACGCGATAAACCAGACCATACACGGGACGCTGGAACTCTCCGATCAGCCAGGCATATGCCTCTTCCGATCCTGCCTTGAGCGCGGCAACAATGGCCGACTCTTCCGATCGGACTCCGATTGCACTCGCCAGTTCTCCCAGTGTCCCCGCTCCAGCCATTCCGCACATCCCCTGTACTGACCCAATTATAGGTTTTCCACCTCAGCGGCAGGTAAAAATATTCCTCGAATCATGGCGGCGTCTACCTGACATAGACCCCGGACCAGTCTCCGAAGTTCCCGCTCTAAGTCGTTTATTTGCTTTCGGTAACTCCCCACGGTAACCCCGCCTCAGCCGCTGCCCGGCGTGCCAAAAACGAATGGATAGTCTCCCACGCTTCGCCGACTCCAGTTGCGGGAATGGAAACGAATGGTCGCCGCCCCGAATCACGCGTCTACACTTTCGGTCGCGGGGGATGAAGCGCTGCACAGGCTAGAATGGCGGCGACCGTGTGTCGGGACCCTACACCGTTTCCGCCGACGGTAAGAGACTCGTGATGAACACCGTTCTTCCGCAATCCATCGCCGAAACCGCTCACCCTGATCACCGATGGCCAGCTGACTTGAAACAGTGACCCTCGCTCGCGGGGAGTTCACACAGAATTGTTCTGGCGTGCGTTGATCGGTCTAGAGTTGACGGGCAAACGGCAACCTCTGTCCCCTACGCCGTCGTCTGCTTCGCGCGTTGCCCCGCCAGTTTGCCAACGATCGCTCGCAATTCCTCTAGCAATCGCTCTGATCCCTTATCCAGTTCAAGCGCCGACTTTTCCAGAAAGGCGGCAGCTCCGTCTTCCTGCAGCCGTGCGGCATTCTTCTGCGTCATCCCCGTGATCACCACGACCGGAATCGCTTTCGTGGACGCATCTTTTTTCAACGCTCTCAGCACATCCGGCCCGCTGATTTTCGGCAAAAGCATATCCAGCAAAATCAGATCCGGCAGTTTGCTCTGCGCGGCGCGCAGCGCTTCTTCGCCGTCGCCCGCGGTGCACACTTCATAGCCCGCGCGTGCCAACGCGCGCTCGGTCGCCAACCGTAAGAACTTGCTGTCTTCCACCAGCAGGATCTTCGTCACCGATCATCCTCCGCTGTAATTCCAAGTTGCTCAGGGGGCCAGTCACGCCGATCCCAGGCGTGAACCGCTTACTCATCTTATCGGCAACTTTTTATTTCACAGCAGACCGGAGAATGGTTTACGCGACCTTCCCGAACTTACAATTTGAGTTTGCTAAGAAACTCGGCTTCTCTCATCACTGCCTTCACCGCTCCACTGAATACCCTTTTCGCCTCCGGGGCCTCTTCCGGCGGAATCGACTTATCGATAAGCAGCATCGCCGCTCCGTGCCCGAGCATCCACAAGGCCAGCAGCATCCGTTCTCGGGTCTTCTCCGTCCCTCCAAGCCTGTTCTGCAGTTTTCCATTCATGACGGCGCGCGCCGGCCGCTCCACCTCCGCGCTCGCCCGTGGCGAATGATCCAGCTCGTAATTATGCTGGAAGAAGAGCTCATAGTCCCAGGGATGTTCGAGCGCATATTCAAGATATTTCTCGCACGCTTCCTCGACTGTGGCCGCCCGGTCCACTTCGGCGGCGATCTCATACCGGACTCGGCGCAGCATTCCCCTCAGCAGATCGTCGCGGTCCCGAAATCGCCGGTACACCGCCGGCGTGTTCGTTCCCGCTTCGCGTGCCACGGCGCGCATGGTCAAACTGCCCGCACCGCCTTTTCTCCAGAGTTTGCGGGCAGCTGCCAGTATTTTTCCCTCCAGTTCAGGATCCGATGGCCGCGCCACATTCCCCTCCCAGGTATAAATTGTGTTTGTTATGTATACACCGTAACTATAACATTGTACAGGAAATAAAAACATTAATATTAAACGCATTTAATTATGTTGACATCGTAGATGTAACATTGTATAAATAATTCAATTCCGCCTGTGGGAAAATCTTCATATTGTGGGAGCCTTAAAAACTTATGTTGTCCTGGGATAACCCTGGCGATCGGGTTGCGATTGCCCAGATGAATTCCGAGCTGCAGCACGCCCAGCTCGAGTTGCTCAGCGCTCACTGCGCTTCTCACCAGTTGCGGCTGCGCTTTACGGTCGACGATCTCGCACGCTTCGGCCGCCGCGACATTCTGCGCAAGTCGCTCGAAGCCGCCGCCTCGCTCAATGCGTATTACTCCTCCATCGAGGCGAAAATTCCGCAAGCCGCTGAGGCCGTCGAATCCGCTTCCCTGACCGAAGGCCAAGTCCGCGAAGCCGTTAATCTGCTTGCGTCCTATTTGCGCGAGCAGAGCGAGTACTACATGCGGGTCGCCGTCCCTCTCAGCAACCTGCAGAAAGCCGCCATGTGGCCTTATTTTTCGGCGGTGGTGCTGGACCGCGCGCGGGTCGTCGAACTCAAGGGCCAGCGCGTTCCCAATCCGCCGTTCTACGAGCGGGCCCGCGCCCTCGGCATTACCAATCTCCCCGAGTGGACTCATATGGACTCGCTCACCTTGGGCGACGTTATCCTCTTCAACGAGAAACTCAGCGAGCGCGCCCTGTTTCACGGGCTGGTGCACGTCATTCAATCCGAACTGCTCGGGATTGAGCGGTACAGTGAGCTGTTCATTCGCGGTTTTCTCGCCACAAAACATCATTTTTCCGTGCCGCTCGAAGCGCACGCCTTTTCCCTGGAATCGAAATTCGGCGCCAACCCCTCCGACCGCTTTTCCGTCGAAGACCGCGTGCGCCTGTGGGTTCACCAGGGCCGTTACTAAGAACCGTTTCCAAGGGCATTCCGGAGCGGCAGCTCCGGATACGCGGGCCCTCCCCCGCGGGTCTCCGGACGACACCCACACGTTCGGAGACTTCAAAATTTCTTTTTCCCCCACGCAACAAAGGGACGGCGCAAGCCGTCCCCGCTTTTTGCTTCCGATCAGATGTTGCTTATCGAGAATTGATTTCCAAGATCGTTTGCTTCCGGCGGTTTGGCGGCGTAATCGTCCGCGCATGCCTGAATAGTCAAAGTCTCGCGCGGTTTTTCTCCTCGCAACAGATACCGGGCTTCCCAGGTTGCCCCACGTTTTCGCTCGGGTTGCGGGTTGCCCCGCCCTTTCGCCCGCTTTTGGCGGAGGGTAGGTTCTAGGCAGGCAAGGCTGATGACGGCGCTCTTCCATTATCGCAAAGACGCGGGTTACAATCTTCAGCAAGCGAAAAGGAAGCCACGCTGTGGATGAGATTGTCCCCAACCTCCTTCATCCCGCCCAACTGGAAGCCATCGTCGCTGTTTTGCGAAAGACAGCGGAGCAGGCAAAAGTAGCGCTCCCAAAGGATAGAGCGTTCTTGATTGCGCAGAATATCTGCTCAAATGCGCGCTCCCTGGAACGCGCGCTCACCCGGCTCGCGCCCTATCGTTGGGGGAACAGCACGGAGCTCACCCGCAGCTTCACGCAACAAGCACTGCAGAATTCGATCGATACGCAGGTGCGCGCGGCGGTCGATCGCCTCCAAAAATCTTCCTCTCCCCATCGCGGTACGAAGGACGACAAAGTTGGATGGCAGGATTGGACCCCGTCGAATCGAGATTTCGGCTTCTCCCTGTTGATCGCGCGCCAGGGGAGAAAAGCCACCCGGGTTAGACAGCAATTGGAAGTGAACATGCGCGAGAGCGAACGCGAACGGCTGGCACGCCGTGACGCGCACCAGCGGGAGTTGGAAATCCGCGCGAAGAAGCGGAAATGCTGAATCCTTGCCCCGAGGCGGCACATTAAAAGGATCCTACCCACCACTATGGACGACCGCCGAGAAACTGTCGCGGAGTAAGAATTGCGATCCCTTCGTACTCACGTAACCTCAACAAATGAGTATCGCCGGTAACTATGACTTGTGCGGCTGCTTCGGCCGCGCACTCGAGTACGCGATTGTCGGAGGGATCCTCCGCAACTGCGTTTACACGTCGACTCGGAACCACTCGCGAGCCCAGGGACAACAACCGCGCGAGGTACGTGTCCAGCCGCTGATTATTCCAATTGAATTTGTCGCGCAGGACGCGCCGGGTTTCAGTCTCAATCTCCGCCGAATAAAACCACTCGCAAATGCCTTCCTCGACTGTCTCAAGCACTCGCCGGGGCAGTCCCCCGAAAACCAGCGCAGACACGATCACATTCGTGTCTACGACAATCCTCATTTATTTCCGTCCGTTTGGTTTTGTGCGGCGGGTCTCTTGAACTATGCGCTCAACATCGCTCTCACGGATTCTGAGTTCTTCCGCCCGGCGGCGGCCGTAGGCATTGACTTCGTCCCACCACGATTGCCGTTCATATCGCCGCAGCGCCTCTCGAACCAGTTCGCTCATCGTGCGGCTTTCGCGCTTGGCAATCGACTGCGCCCGCTTCAGCATCTCCGGCGGCAAGGTAATGGATAGTGTGCGTGCACCCTTCATGTTAAATATTGTAAAACAATGTTAAACATGACCGCAAAACATTTGAGCCCGCCGGTTGCCCCAACCTTGTCGCAGGTTGCCCCACCCTTTCGCCCGCTTTTGGCGAAGGGTGGGCTCTTGCTGTTTGTCCGCTGTGATCTGAGATCTACCCACCCTGCCGCAAAAGACGCGGCAAGGGTGGGGCAACCCATTCGTGGGAAAAGGATGGACCAGCCCCGAACCGTGCAGGCAATCGGGGCCCGAAAATCAAAGCGGCCCTTGCGGGCCGCCGGATCCTTCGACTGGACTAAGGACAAGCAGCCGAGGGCGGCTGTCCCTACATGATTTTGCTCGCGCCTATGTTCCTTCCGACCAACCCGCCAGGTATTCTTCCTGCTCGGGTGTGAGTTTGTCGATCTTGATGGCCATCGACTCGAGTTTCAGTTTGGCCACGCGCTTATCGAGCTCGTCGGGAACTTTGTACACGCGCTTTTCCAGCGTCTTGAAGTTCTTCACCATGAACTCGACTGACAGTGCCTGATCGGCAAAACTCATATCCATCACCGATGCCGGATGCCCCTCGGCCGACGCCAGATTAATCAGACGGCCTTCGCCCAGCAGATTGATCTTGCGCCCGTCCTTCATCGAATACTCGTCGACGAAGTTGCGCGTGGTGCGTTTGGACGAGGCCATTTTTTCGAGCGCCGGGATGTCGATCTCCACGTTGAAGTGGCCGGAGTTCGAAATGATTGCGCCGTCTTTCATCGAATCGAAATGCTCTTTCGTCAGCACGCTCTTGTTGCCGGTCACGGTGCAGAACACGTCGCCGATCTTCGCCGCCTCGTGCATCGACATCACGCGGAAGCCATCCATCACGGCTTCGAGCGCCTTCGTCGGATCGACTTCCGTTACGATCACCTCCGCGCCGGCGCCGCGCGCGCGGCTGGCCAGCCCGCGGCCGCACCAGCCATAGCCAGCCACGACAAACTTGGAGCCGGCAAGCAGGAAATTGGTGGCACGAATGATGCCATCGATCGTTGACTGCCCGGTGCCGTAACGGTTGTCGAACAGATGCTTCGTGTCGGCGTCGTTCACCGCAATAATCGGATAACGCAGCACGCCTTCTTTCGCCATCGCGCGCAGGCGGATCACCCCGGTCGTGGTCTCTTCCGTTCCGCCGATCACGCCTTCGAGCACGTCGGTGCGCTTGGTGTGCAGGATGCTCACCAGATCGGCGCCATCATCCATGGTGATGTGCGGCTTGTGGTCGATCGCCGCCATGATGTGCTGATAATAGGTGTCGTTGTCTTCGCCCTTGATGGCAAACACGGCGATGCCCTGATCGCGCACCAGGCTGGCAGCGACGTCATCTTGTGTGGAAAGCGGATTCGACGCGCACAGCACTACATCCGCGCCGCCGTCGCGCAGGCAGATGGCCAGGTTTGCGGTCTCGGCCGTAACGTGCAGGCAGGCCGAAATGCGGATGCCTTTCAGCGGCTGGTTCTTGATGAATTCCTTGCGAATGATCTGCAGCACCTTCATCGACTGGTTCGCCCACTCGATGCGCTTCTTTCCCAGATCGGCCAGTTCCAGGTTCTTAATATCGTTGCTGATTGCTGCTGTTGACATACGCCTCCCGTGGCGCCCCGAATTAAGATTTCTTGTTGATTACAACAGGGTAGTTCGTATTAAGGGTCACTCTCAGGATACACGATTATCGCCCGTGAAGGACATGCCAAAAATACCCTTAGGGGAATGGGACTTTCGAGAGCCAACAAACATGGACTTTCGTTTCGACGTTGTTGAAAACTTTGCCGCCAGGGAATTGCAGATCTCCGCTTTCTCGAATTCCTGCGCTCTTTTTTCGGCAGAAAGTCGGGCCAACGATGAGGAACAGCCTTTTGCGGACTCTCTGGTGGAGAACAAATTTCCGACACGGACAATCGAGTGTTTAACTTAGTGTCCTTCTGTTGTAGAAGAAAGTCCGCATTGACATCCTGAACCGGCTCAAGTCAAAATCTCTCCGCCCAAATCACACATCTCCGGAGGGACCTATGCGCCGCGCCTACCTGCTTTCTTTCTCCTTAACTATTTTCTTCCTGGTGGCCGCCGCCGCATGGTCACAATCGGTATTTGTCGTGGGCGGAATCAACAATCGGATTGATAGCGACAGCGTCCATCCGTCGCTCAGGAGTTCCGAGCTTTACAACGAAAGTACGCAGACTTTCACAGCCAGCGGTCAGATGCACGTCGGCCGCACCGGCAATGCAGCTACCGTGTTGCAGAATGGAGAAATTCTAGTCACCGGAGGAGACAGCAACGTAGCCGACGCTCCGACTTCTTCCGCCGAGCTTTACAATCCTTCGACTGGCACTTTCCAGATAACCGGGAACATGAGCGCAGGGAGAGTAGCGCACACGTCTACCTTGCTTCCGAATGGGCAGGTGCTCATCGCGGGTGGGCAAAATAAGCACTTCGCTAACCTGGATACGGCGGAATTGTATGACCCCACGACCGGGACCTTCACTGCAACGGGCAACATGACCACGGCCCGTTGCGGGCAGACGGCAACTCTCCTGAATAATGGCTTAGTGCTGGTGGCCGGGGGTCAAAACAATTCCGGCCTGCTGGCCTCGGCTGAACTGTATGACCCTTCAACCGGAACCTTCACCGCTACCGGCAGCATGACGACGGCACGAGAGTTTCCTATTGCAAACCTGCTGGCCAATGGAACGGTTTTGATTGCCGGCGGGGGAGGCAACGTAGGCGGTTGCTCGGGCTGCTCCCTGGCATCGGCGGAAGTATACGATCCCACCACTGCAACATTTACGGCTGTGGGTTCGATGAGTTATTCGAGACGCGGCTTTGTCTCCGCGCCCTTAAGTAGCGGCGACATTTTGGTCACCGGGGGCATCGAGGACAACAACGGACAAGAGGAATTTCTCAGCTCCGCCGAAATCTTCGATCAGGGGTCTTTAACCTTTTCCTTAACCGGCAGCATGATCAGCGTCCGCTTCGATCACGCAGCCAACCTGCTTGAGAATGGCAACGTCCTGGTGACCGGTGGATTTACGGATTCTACAATTACAGAAACAGCCGAGGTTTACGACACTTCGAGCGGGACTTTTGCGCTCACCGGCAACATGCTCGGGGCGCGTGCCGAGCAGACCACCAACAACATGCCTTGATTTCTGGACCGCCGCGTTCGCCTGTCATCGTGAAGCGGCCGAGTCGCACGCGCAGAGGGCTGCTCCCAGCGAATGATCTGTGCATTTCGCTGTCGAGCGGCCCATTCTTTCGCGCGCCCTCTGCGAAAAGGTGACCCAACTTACTTCCTCGCGCCCACCGTCTCGCGCGCGCCCGCTTCGCTCGCCAGCTTCGCGGCCTTATCGGTCGCTTCCCAGGTGAAGTCGGGATCGTTGCGTCCGAAATGCCCGTACGCCGCCGTCTTGCGGTAAATCGGACGGCGCAAATTCAGAGAGTCGATAATTCCCCGCGGCGTGAGCTTGAAATTCGCGCGAATCAAATCCGGAATCACGGCGGGATCGACTTTCTCCGTTCCAAACGTATCGACTCTCACGCTCACCGGATCGGCGACGCCGATTGCATATGCCAGCTGCACTTCGCAGCGGTCAGCCAATTTTGCCGCAACAATATTCTTGGCGATGTAACGCGCCATGTAGGCAGCCGAGCGGTCGACCTTGGTCGGATCTTTTCCGCTGAACGCCCCGCCGCCGTGACGTCCCATGCCGCCGTAAGTGTCGACAATAATCTTGCGGCCGGTCAATCCCGTATCGCCCATCGGCCCGCCGATCACGAAGCGTCCTGTCGGATTAATGTGATAGTGCGTGTCTTCATCGAGCAGATGCGCCGGAATCACGGCCTGAATCACATGCTTCAAAATCCCCGAACGCAGTTCGTCGTTGCTTACGGTCTCGGCGTGCTGCGTCGAAATCACCACGGCATCGACGCGCTTTACTTTGCCGTTTGAATCGTATTCGACCGTGACCTGGGATTTTCCATCGGGACGTAAATAAGGAAGGGTTCCATTTTTTCTCACCTGCGAGAGCCGCATCGTGAGCTTGTGGGCCAGCGAGATTGGCGTGGGCATGTAGTCTTCATTCTCGCTGCATGCGTAGCCGAACATCATTCCCTGGTCGCCGGCGCCGCCGGTGTCGACGCCCATAGCGATGTCGCCGGACTGCTTGTTGATGCTGGAGATGACGGCGCAGGTGTTGCAGTCGAAGCCATGAAGGGCGTTGTCATAACCGATCGATTGCACGGTGCCGCGAACCACCTGCTGGAAATCGACGTACGCCTTGGTGGTGATTTCTCCGGCGATGACGACGAGGCCGGTCGCGGTCAGGGTTTCGCAGGCGACGCGGCTGTAGGAGTCTTCGGCGAGGCAAGCGTCGAGGATGGCGTCGGAAATCTGGTCGGCGATTTTATCGGGATGGCCTTCGGTGACGGACTCGGAAGTAAAAAGAATGCGGTTCTTTGTGGTTGAGGTCGCAGCCAAGATTTTACTCTCCTTCGAAGTTGCTTTGGGCTTTCAATGCTTTTCAGCAATGAGGGCGGGGGGTCTGGAATGCAGTCGCGTCAAGAGCGGAGCTGCAAACGTTAATCATACTATCGGGTTTCCGGCCGGGCAAGCATAGATTAGCCGGAAATTGGCCCGCAACGAAGGCTAGCAGCGGGACTGGCGGGCGGCAACGACTTTGGGGTTAACTGCTGCGGAGTGAATTGAATAGCGGAAATTGGGTGGTGGGCGGAAATGCGGTCGTGGAGCCCACCCTGTCGGACGAATGGCCCGCCTTTTCAGGGCTTGTCTTTCTATCTGCGCCCTATCTGCGCCCCCGGCCTTTACACCCGGCGGCGGAGGACTCAGGCGATGCGAGATACGCGAATCTCACCGGCCGGACTTAAGCTGGCGCTGGATACCTCGTTGCGCCGCGTCCATAAATAGACCGCGACGGCGCCGCTCGTCAGCACCAGGCCTGCGCCGAATTCCGTTGTGACATAGAGGGCCCTGCCGGCCGGCGCCGTCATGCGGTCGAAAATCGCCTGGATAAAAAGATTGTGGCTGGCATGCAGAATTGCCGCGGGCCACAGGCTTCGGGATTTCAGCCGGAACCATCCGAATATAAAGGCGCCAGAGATCACCATCAGCGTAAAACAAGTCAGCGCGTACGCCGGACGGGTGCCTGCGTTGTAGTCGGCAAACAGCAGCAATGGGTAATGCCATACCGCCCAGATGCACCCGCTGATGAGACAGCCCAGGGTAAAGCCAAATTGCTGCACCAGTCGGGGCAAGAGGAATCCCCGCCAGCCGATTTCTTCCCCGAGCGCACGCGCCGCGCTGCTGATGACGCCCAACACCGCATATAAAGGAATCGCGAGCAAAATGGCTGCGGCGCGGGGCGAGTTGGGAAATCCGAAAGACGCGCCAAGCGGATCGGCGAATTTCGAGAAATCGAACGAACCGGAGATCGCCGCCCAGGTGACAACGTAAACCGGCAGCGCGTAAAGGACGGGAACCACATACGCCCACGCCTCGTAGCGTACAGGGCGCCAGTTCCAACCGAGGGTTGCCGCGTCGATCTTGAGCAGAGCGCAGGTTGCAAAGGCGGCAAAGGCCGGGCACCACATCAGGAACCCGACGACGGTGCCGTTGCCGACGGCAAGGTGACCGGCATGAATAACGAGAAAATACGGCAGGCAGGAGAAGAGAAATACCAGGAATATGAAGGTCAGAATTTGCTTAGCGAGGGGTCGCATGACGCGGCAATCTTAACACTGGGAGTCAAGAATGAGTCCGGCAGTGGCTCGGTTTGAGTCGCCTTTTTTATCCCCCGATATGCACCATCGTCCTTGATGCCGGCACGAAGTCCGGCTCGCCGATGTGGTGGCGCTCTTCTTTCTTCAGCACCACGCCCTGAATGAATTCGGCCAACTCCTCGTCGGAGGCGCCGCGCTGCATTTGCGCGTGGAGATCGTGATCCCAGACGGAAAAAAGGCAGGTGCGGATTTTGCCGTCGCTAGTGATGCGGATGCGGCTGCAATGGCCGCAGAACGGATGCGAAACCGGAGCGATGATGCCGATTTCGCCGATGCCGTCGTCGAACCGGTAACGCCGCGCGGTTTCGGAGCGGGCGTGGGGAATTTCGACCAGCGGACGGTACTCCGCCATGCGCGAAAGAATCTCGTCGAGGGTGACCACCGTGGCCGGCGACCAGGTGCGCTCTTCTTCGAGGGGCATGAATTCGATGAAGCGCACGATCACGCCTTCTTCGCGCGCGAACATGCCAAAGGGGATAATCTGATCCTCATTGAAACCGCGCATCAGCACGCAATTCACTTTCAGCGGCCAAAGGCCGGCGCGGCGTGCTGCGCGAATACCGGCGAGCACATGATCGAAGCCGCCCGGCACGCGGGTGATGCGAGTAAAGCGGTCGGGATCGACGGCATCCATCGAGACGGTAACGCGACTGAGTCCGGCAGACTTCAGGGGTTGGGCAAGATCGGCGAGGAGATGGCCGTTCGTGGTGAGCGCGATATCCAGCACGTCAGCGCTGTTGCCACTGC
This sequence comes from Candidatus Sulfotelmatobacter sp., assembly GCA_030044775.1. Taxonomy (GTDB): domain Bacteria; phylum Acidobacteriota; class Terriglobia; order Terriglobales; family Acidobacteriaceae; genus Sulfotelmatobacter. The sequence continues at coordinate 33,433 of JASICF010000348.1, forward strand.
CATTTGGCCGGCGCAGTTGCGAAAGCTCGCGCACAAAATCGATCACGCCTTTGCGCAACAGCGGCTCGCCGCCGGTAAGACGGATTTTGGTGATGCCCAGCGCGACCAGCACGCGCGCCATGCGCAGGTAATCGGCAAATGGCAGGTCGCCGTAAAGCGCGCCCTCATTGCCAGTACGGCAGTAGACACACTTGTAGTTACAGCGGTCCGTGATGGAAATCCGAAGGTCAGTGATGTAACGGCCGAATTTGTCGCGAAGAAGCATTCAGCGGTCGGGAGCCCGGCATTCGAAACCAAGCCTGCGACCTGTCTTTCATTCTAGTGGTTTCGAGGTGATTCCGGGGGCAATAGCTCAACGGCGAGAACTGGACTTTGAGTGCCAGGTGCTTGTCGCTACTTCAGATCCTTTTCTATCGCGGCCTCGGCGAGCGGCGTCATGACCTTGAATCCCGCCGCGTTTGGGTGCAGCCCGTCATCGGAAAGTCCGTTCTTCATGAGCCCCTTGTTATCCACCATGGCGCTGAAGTAGTCGAGATAGGCACAGTTCTGCGCGGATCGTTCATCGCCCCGCGAGAGAGAGCAGTAATTCTTCAGCCAGCGGTTAAGTTCGAGAATCTTCGTTGTCGACCGCTGGGCAAAAAAGTCTTTCGACTTCTCCGTATAGTTGTGTATGGGTAGTACCGACGCATAAATCACTTTGATTTGGTGGACGCGTGCGAGTTCCGCGAGGGATGCGTAGTCTGACTCAATATCTTCCAGCCGCATGGGACCCGTGTTACCGGCAATATCGTTGGTGCCGGCCAGAATGAGAACAATCTTTGGCTGAAGATCGATCACATCCTGGCGGAAGCGAACGAGCATTTGAGGGGTGGTCTGCCCGCCGATTCCGCGGTTGATGTAAGACTTGCCGGGAAAGTACTGGTCGAGATGCCAGATGTCGGTGATGGAATCGCCGAAAAAAACCACGCGATTCTCATTCGGGGCGGGTGGAGCAAGTTTCGCGTTCGCCTCGCGATAGCGGGTTAGTTGGCCGAAATCATCGGTGAAGACAGCGATGCGCCGGGCGCGATAGTCGTCGAGTCCCGCGAAGCCCGTCGACGGAATGCCCGGAGTGGGCACGGACTGTTGAGCAAGGGCGGAAGGTGCTGCGAGCAATAAAGCAAGAATCGCAATCCGACCTGTCATTCGTTGCCTCCGGTTTGAATTGATGGCTTGCGGCGCGTTCTATCAGCAAAGCGGCCATTATAGAAGTTGCGCGCACAAGAAGAAGAGGCTTTCAAGCAGCCGCCATCTTGCGCGGGATTATCATCTAGAGTGTCGCAGACCTGGATCAGCACAAGAGGAGTTGATTGAAGACAGCCACATTTTTATTGATCATTTCCGCGGGGCTTGCCTTCCCTGCTCTCGCTTGCGGACAAAGCTCAGCCGCGCAAGCTCCAACACTCACTGAGTCGCAGGCCGAGCATACGCCAGAGATCACCGAATACTCGCTGCCTCCGGAAAAGCTCGCGAAAGCCGAGGCGCTTTACCGCACCAGAACCGTGCTGTACCTGTTTGACATGATCTTTGGACTCGCAGTGCTGTGGGCCGTGCTCAGGTTGCGAATCGGCCCTGCGCTTCGCGATTTTGCAGAACTCGTCAGCCGCAATCGTTTCTTTCAGACCCTGATTTTCGTACCTCTGCTCTTGCTTGTAATCGCGATCGCCTCCCTGCCGCTCGATATTTATGGGCACCATATCTCGCTGGCCTACGGACTCTCTGTGCAAGGCTGGGTCTCGTGGGCCGGCGACTGGCTAAAAAGTGAAGCGGTATTGGTAGGGATTGCAACTCTGGCGGTACTGGGCCTGTTCCGGATTATTGCGAAGAGCCCGCGGCGATGGTGGTTTTACTTCTGGCTGATCACGCTACCCTTCATTGTGTTGCTGGTGTTTGTCGCGCCCGTGATTCTCGATCCGATGTTTAACACGTTCATTGCACTCGAGAATATTCAGCCGCAACTGGTGCGCGCGATTGAAAAAGTCACGGAGCGTGGCGGGCTGAACATTCCTCGCGAGCATATGTTCGAAATGAAGGCGAGCGAGAAGGTTACCACCTACAACGCGTACGTAACGGGAATTGGAGCTACAAAGCGTGTTGTGGTTTGGGATAACACGGCTCGCGATATGACGATGCCGGAAATTCTTTTTGTTTTCGGTCACGAGATGGGACATTACGTGTTGAATCACATTTATAAGGGTCTGGCGTTTTTTGCAGCGATCTCATTCGCCGGGTTGTGGCTGGGGAGAAGAATCGTGATCGCAATGCTGGCGCGATGGGGAGCGAACTGGCGGATTCGCGACATCACAGACCTCGCATCCTTGCCAGTTTTTCTGCTTGCTCTGACCTTGCTCGCGCTGGTCTCTGAGCCGGTCAACAGCGCCTTCAGCCGCCATCTGGAACACCAGGCCGATATCTATGGGCTGGAAGTAACGCATGGCCTGTTTCCCGACAACCAGCACGTAGCTGCGGCCGCGTTCCAAAAACTCGGCGAGAAAAGTTACGATTATCCGACACCGAATGCGCTGCTCGTTTTCTGGTCGTACGATCATCCGACGATTCAACAACGAATCCGCTTTGCGCTTCACTACGATCCATGGGACACGCCCCGCGGACCGCAATACGTGAAGTGAACTCTCTTCGATACCGATGCGACCTTTCCTCCTGTTGGCATCTTTCACCGCGCCCTGGAGAATTCTTCAACCTGCGGCCGCTGTAGCCACTTTGTCTTTTCGCAATATTCGTAGAGTTCTTCGCGGAAGTTGGGGTGAGCGATTTCGATCAGGGCTTTTGCGCGTTCGCGGATTGTCTTCCCGTGCAGAAAAGCAACCCCGAACTCCGTGACGACGTAACGCACCAGGCCACGCGATGTCACCACGCCCGCGCCGGGGCTGAGCATGGGAACAATCCGAGAAATCTTCCCGCCTTTCGCCGACGACGGAATCGCGATGATCGGCTTTCCGCCTTTGGAGTAAGCCGCTCCGCGCAGGAAATCGACCTGGCCGCCGATACCGCTATAGAAATGATTCCCAATCGAGTCCGAGCAAACCTGCCCGGTAAGATCGATTTGCAAAGCGGAGTTGATCGCGACCATGTTGTCGTTGCGAGCCACCGACATGGGATGGTTCGTATAGGCCGTGGGATGGAACTCGAAGATCGGGTTGTTATCGACAAATTCAAAAAGTTTTTTCGTTCCCAGGCCGAAGCCAACGATGATCTTGCGGGGATTGAAATTTTTGCGCGCACCCGTGATCACGCCTGCCTTGATCAGGGGAATCAGAGCATCCGAGATCATTTCGCTGTGCACACCCAGGTCTTTGCGATCGGCGAGGTAGGGCAAGACGGCATCGGGAATTCCGCCGATTCCCAACTGCAGCACGGCTCCATCGTCGACCAAGCGGGCGACATTTTTCGCGATCGCAAGCTGCATCTCACCGATCTCGGGCTTTTTCGCCTCGGCCAAGGGCCGCGATGACTCGACGATGGCGTCGATTTCACTGACATGAATAAAACTGTCACCATACGTGCGCGGCATCTGGTCGTTGATTTGCGCGATGACGAAGCGCGCACACTTGGCCGCGGTGAGAGACGTATCGACGCTGATGCCGAAACTGCAAAATCCATGGCTATCCGGAGGGGAGAGCTGAAGCAGCGCCACATCGATAGGCATAGCGCCGCTTTCAAACAGATTTTCGATTTCGCTGAGGTTGATGGGGGTGTAGTCGGCGCGGCCCTCGTTGATGGCGCCACGGACATTCGCACCTATAAACATCGCATTGTGCCGGAAGTGTCCCTCCATTTCCGGCGCGATGTAGGGTGCGCAGCCCATGGTCATCAGGTGAACCACTTCCACGTCGTGGACATGGGGCCCGCGCCGCATGAGCGCTTCGGCCAGCGTCTCCGGTTCGGCGCAGCCCGGCTGAATGTAAACGCGCATGCCCGAGCGCAGATGTTCTAACGCCTGATCGGCGGTCTGCAGACGGCGTTTGTATTCGCCTATCCACGACATTGGCGTTGTCCCCCACTAACCGGCGGTTATTTGTTCTCGAGCGTGGACCTCAATAAGGCGGATGAATCTGTAGGTGATGATCATGCCCCCACCTCGTCATGATGATCGTCGTCGCGCAGGAGAAAACGGGCCATGATGAAGCGCACAGTGGGATGTGATCGCCATCACAGGTACATCGACGTTCGTAACTTATCCGCGCGGCAAAGTCGTGCAGCGAACCCACTCCGGCGGGACGAGGCACTATGCACATCAAGCATTTACAACGCCGTCAATTACCGGCGTAACTATCAGGCACCAATCGGCTGTGTTACAGATTGTTAATGGTGGTTGGAACACCGACGCGAACTACCATCGCGCGTAGTTTTTCCGCAACCTTGGACGGTGAACCGAGGAGAAAATGGCTAAGAAAATCCTTGTTGTAGACGACTCAAAGACAGCCCTCATGATGGAGCGCGAGATTCTGGAGCGGCGGACACCGTACCAGTGCGTGACCGCCAGCGATGGGCAGGAAGCGGTCGAAAAGGCGCAGCAGGAGCAACCTGATCTGATTTTGATGGATGTGGTCATGCCGCGCATGAATGGATTTGAAGCCTGCAAGATGATCCGCAAGAGCACCAGCACCCGCGAGATTCCCATTGTCCTGGTGACGACGCGCGGCGAAGAGTCCTACATGGAAGCCGGGTTCCAAAGCGGCTGCAACGATTACATAACCAAGCCGGTGAACGGCTCAGAACTGGTGGCCCTGCTGCAGAGCTACCTGGGTGAATAACGGCGAGCGATCCGCCGCTCACCCCGCGGAATTGCACAGGACCATTGATGAATCTGAACAAACAAGCCATGGCGGCAAAGCCCGCACGCGCCGCCGATCCGATGAATGAACTGCGTCTAGCCACGGCGCGGAAAAGGTTAGCCGAAAGCACCAGCCAGGAAGACGCGATTGAAGGTTTGCGCGAGATTGTGGCGAATTTGCTTGGCTGCGAAGAAATCGGCCTGTTCAAAGTCAATTCCGATCGCCGGACGTTTTCAGTTTGCTGGTCGTTTGGCGCCGACCTGGAAAACTACGATTTGTTTACGGCCTTGGGCACGGCCGGCCGCGGCCAGGTAATGCAAGGCGAGTGCCATCTGATGGTGCAAGACCCAGATCGCACAGGCGGCATGGCGAAGGGCCAGGCATTCGTTCCTTTACGAGTTGGGAACCAAACCGTCGGCATCCTGGCAATCTTGCGCCTTTTGCCGCAAAAAGCCGCATTCGACGCCCACGATGTGGAACTCTTCAAACTTCTTTCGGAGGAGGCGGCTAAGCCCCTTTTTGGCGTAAGCAGCGATTCGAAGACGCGAAAAAAGCGCCAAGGAATCTAACCATGAAAGAAAATTCCCCCAAGTTTAATCCCGCAATGCTGCCCACGGAGGTCATGAAGACTTACGAGGTGGCAGAGCGAACCGGGTCACGGCACTTCCTGTATCCCGGACAGGTCTTCGCGACTCCAGATCCAATCGTGATCTCGACCATCCTCGGCTCCTGCGCGGCGGTTTGCCTCTGGGACCGACGGAAAAGAGCCGGCGGCATGAACCATTACCTTCTGCCGGATGGCGCGACCGACGGCCCCAACCGCTTGCGATACGGCAACGTCGCCAATCCAGAACTGTTGAAGCAAGTGCTGGCGCTGGGATGCGAGGTCAAGAATCTGCAAGCGAAAATCTTTGGTGGATCAAGCGCTTTTTCCGCCGACCTGTCGAACTCCCTGGGCACACGCAACATCGACCTTGCAGAAAACTTTCTTCGCTCGGCTGGCATTCCGGTCGTAGAACGCGATGTCTCCGGCAAGCATGGCCGCAGGTTGCTTTTTCAGATAGAGGATGGCCTAACCACGATCAAGAGTTTCGATCAAGCGTCGGTTTGAAACGGTAATGGGAGCGGAAAGGAGGAGCAATGGATTTGGCGGATTTTGACCGCGGAGCGGTGCTGGCGTCGTTCCTCGTCGAATCCGAGGAGGGCCTTGACGCGATGGAACAGGCACTGGTTCAGATGGAAACGAACCCCTCCGATCTTGAACTCCTGCACACGATCTTTCGCGTCGCCCACAGCATCAAGGGGAATGCGACTTCCCTGGAATTGCCGGAACTCGCGGGCTTCGCGCACGTAGTTGAAGATTTGCTGGATGTTTTTCGCGAGCAACAGGCCCTGCCTGGCCCCGAGTTGATTTCGCTGTTGCTCAAAGCGGTCGATGAACTCCGCGCCATGGTTGCCGGCGCCCAAGCCGGCCCGGTCGAGCTTACGCAACAGCAGAACCGGCTCCGGAAAGAAATTGCGCGGGAGGTGGAAAAACGCTCGAAGCGTGTGGTGACCACCAATGGCGCCCGCGAAGAAACGCCCTCCGGACCGAAGCTCGACGCTCTGCCCAATCCCAACCACCGCACGCTGCGAGCCGATGTCGATAAGCTCGACCACATGCTGAACCTGACCGGGGAAATCGTAATCGCCCAAGGTCGCCTGCGGCAGATGATCGAAAAACTGAGCGGCGAACAGGGGCGCGCCATCCTCGAAATGCACCGCGAGGCCGAGCGCCTGTACATGGATCTGCAGAGTGAAGTGATGAGCATCCGCATGGTCCCGGTGGGTCCGCTCTTTCGTCAGTTCGTGCGCTCAGTCCGCGACCTCGCCAAGACGCACGGAAAAATAGCGCGCCTGGAAGTGACTGGCGGAGATGTTGAGGTGGATACAACGGTGCTCGAGCAGTTAAAAGACCCGCTGGTGCACCTCATTCGCAACGCAGTGGATCACGGCCTGGAAAAACCAGACATTCGTGAAGCCAGAGGAAAAAACGCCTGCGGGGTGATCAGACTTTCAGCCGCGCACAGCGCCGGGAACATCGTGGTTACGCTGCAGGATGATGGAGCCGGATTCGATCGCCAGAGAATTCTCGAAAAAGCTCGGCGAGTCGGGCTCGTCTCCTCCAAGGAAGACCTGCGCGAACAGGATATCTACAGCCTTGTTTTTCAAGCAGGTTTCTCGACCGCTGAGACGGTTACGGATCTTTCCGGTCGCGGCGTTGGTCTGGATGTGGTGCGCCGCAACATTGACAATCTGCGGGGCACGGTTGAGGTCACAAGCACCGAGGCCAAAGGCAGCACGATCACGATCCGCCTGCCGTTGACGCTCGCCATCATCGAGGGATTCTCCGTAAAAGTCGGCAGCGAAGTTTTTATCGTTCCGTTGGAGCACGTTACGGAGTGCACCGAATTGCCTGCCGAGCAGCGTAACGCGGAAGCCAGCGGAATTCTTAGCCTGCGCGGAGATCCGCTTCCCTATGTGCGGTTGCGGCGCGCCTTCAGCCTGCCTGGGCAGATTCCAAGTAAAGAGAACATCGTGGTCGTGAAGATTAACGAATTTTACGCGGGGATTGCCGTCGATGAACTGCTCGGCGGAATGCAGACTGTGATTAAGCCGCTGGGTCGAGCCTTCCGCGCGGTGCACGGCATTGCCGGTTCCACCGTGCTGGGCGATGGGCGAGTGGGTTTGATTCTCGACGTTCCCAACCTTTTGCGGGGAGTGATGCAGTCGAGCCTGCAGGCACAAGCTTAGAAACTCATAGATTGCGAATAGGAAAGCATTGAGGGAGAAAGAAATGAAAACCTGGCAAGATCAGAAAATCGGGACGCGGCTGGGAGTCGTGTTCGGGACCGTTCTATTGTTCGTGATTGTAGCGGCGGGAATCGGGCTGAACTGGCTGAGCCGACTCAACTCCGAAATGTCCGCGACCCTGCAGAAGCGCTACAACATCGTGGAGCTTACCCACCGGACAATCGAGAATTCGATCACCAATGCCAGGGTTACGTTTCAACTGTTTGAGACCAAGGATCCAGCCGAGGAGAAACGGCTGAACGCAGAAAACGAAGGGGTAAGCGCGGAAATCACCACTCAGGTCGCCGCCATCGAGAAAAGTCTGAGCTCGCCCGAGGAGCGGGAAATGTTCGACCTCGTCATGCAGGACCGAGAGGCCTACCGCGTAACTCGGGCAAAAGCCAAGGAACTGCTGCTCGCCAACAAACGCGACGAGGCGTTTCAAGCGTTGGGTCAAAATGTGATTCCGGTCCTCGACAAGTACCGCGCCGAGTGGGGAAAGTTCATTGACCTGCAAACCGCGGCCATGCAAAAAAGCATGGAAGAAAGCCAGCGAGCATACTTCGTGGCGCGCCGGATCGCGATATCGCTGGTGTTCGGTGTTCTGATTCTTGGTTTGATCACGGCCTATAGCGTCACGCGCAGCATCACGGTTCCAATCCGCCAGGTTGTCGAACATGCGGAAAAGATCGCAGCCGGCGATTTGACCACCGAAATCCCGGTTACAAACAGCTCCGAAACGGGCCAATTGCAACAAGCCATGTACAACATGAGCAAGAAGCTTTCGGGCATCATCCGGGACGTACGTGAGGGTTCGGCGGCAGTTGCTTCGGCGGCGCAGCAGGTTTCCGCGTCATCGCAGAGTTTGTCGCAGGGCACGAGCGAGCAGGCGGCGTCGGTGGAAGAAATGAGTTCCAGTCTTGAACAAATGAATGCCTCGATCACGCAGAACGCCGACAACAGCCGTCAGGTGGAACAAGCGGCGGCGAAGGGCGCAAGCGCAGCCGAGGAAAGCGGCAGCGCGGTGAAAGAGACCGTCGAGGCCATGAAACAGATTGCCGCAAAAATCTCGGTGATCGAGGAGATCGCCTATCAAACGAACCTTCTTGCGCTCAACGCTGCAATTGAAGCGGCTCGCGCCGGAGATCAAGGTCGCGGCTTCGCCGTGGTGGCAGTGGAAGTCCGGAAACTGGCCGAGCGAAGCCAGATCGCCGCTCAAGAGATCGGCGGGCTCGCCGGCAAGAGCGTCAAGATCGCAGAGCACTCAGGCCAACTGCTGGGCGATCTGGTTCCGTCGATCAAGAAGACTGCCGAGCTGGTGCAGGATGTAGCGGCCGCCTCCACCGAACAATCCGGCGGGGTGACGCAGATCAACCGGGCTATGGCGCAAGTGGACACTGTGACCCAGCGCAACGCGTCGTCGGCTGAAGAGCTTTCGAGCACCGCCGAAGAGTTGGCGGCGCAGTCTGAGCAACTGCAACAGTTGATGACTTTCTTCCGGGTCAGCGGAGAACAGTACGCGCGTGTGAACAGCGGCGAGAAGCGGATGACGATGCCCTTGAATCCGACGTTCAAAGGTTTTTCCCAGCGAAGCTCGAAAACGACCGGGGGGAGAGTTGAGGAGGAGGCGAATTTCTCTCCGTTCTAAGAGATGCGGCGGCTACAAAACAGAGTCGATCTGCCGGCCGCCGGGACCCCATTCGGCACCGACCGGCTGAAACGTGAGGATTGAAAATTATGGGAGCGAAGAGCCAGGGAAAAGAGCAACTCCCGGTAAACAAAGCGCAGTATCTGACCTTCTTCACTGCGGGTGAGGAGTACGCGGTCGCGATTGCGAAGGTCCGCGAAATTATCGAATACGATACGGTCACGACTGTGCCGAACACACCGCCGTGGATCAGCGGCGTCACGAACCTTCGAGGCAAGGTCATTCCGGTAGTCGATCTCGCGGTGAAGTTTGGGATGCAGCCAAGCCGCATCTCAAAGTTTTCGTGCATCATCGTCACCGACGTGATGTTTCAGGGCGAAAGCATCACCATGGGTATTCTCTCCGATGCGGTGAGCCAGGTGATTGACCTTTCCGCTGACGAAATTGAGAAAACGCCGCCCTTCGGCACGCGGGTGAAAACCGAATACCTGTTGGGCATGGGAGTTATGGGCAAGAAGTTTTGCCTGATCCTCGATATCGATAAAGTTCTCTCTGCAGATGAGGTGCTTGCGGTGACCGGATCGCTTGAGGAAGCGAGCGAGAGCAACCCTGGCGGCGATGTTGAGGCCAAGAGTAGCAACGAGAGGCAGTCTCA
>JASICF010000349.1 GCA_030044775.1 Candidatus Sulfotelmatobacter sp.
ATGCGGTTCGGCTCGGCTTGGCCCAGCGCCAATTTTCAATTAGTGGACAAGAACACGGAGATCGCTCCAAACATTCACCTAATTGCTCTCGTCTCCGATAAGCCGGGCACACTTGAGCTGCGCGAACTGTCACTCGTCGTCGCCACCCCCGAAGGTTTGGTCATCGTGGTTGGTTGCGCACATCCCGGCATTGACAAAATCGTCGAATCTGCGACTGCCATCAATCCCCACATTCACTTCATCACTGGCGGCTTTCATCTTGTTGTAGCGCCCGACGCGGACATCGAGAAAATTGTGGCCGCACTGCATGATCGGTTCAGCGTCGAATATGTCGCGCCCGGCCACTGCACGGGAGAGCCAGCATTCACGGCGCTAAAAAAGGCTTTTGGCGATCACTACATCTATGCGGGTTTGGGCACAACACTAACAGCAACACAGGTTGGAAATCACAGGTAGAAATTTGCGCGGAAACATCGTTGAGAGTGCTAAGTGATTGAAAATGATGGTAGGCCCGAATGGATTCGAACTTGAGCCGCTTACGCGGCGTCTGAGCCGCGTGCCGAAATCCTGAGCGCGCAGCGAAGGACCTCCAATCTACCGATTCCTCGGAGGAATGATATGGTAGGCCCGAATGGATTCGAACTTGAGGCGCTTACGCGGCGTCTGAGCCGCGTGCCGAAATCCTGAGCGCACAGCGAAGGACCTCCAAGCTACCAATTCCTCGGAGGAATGATATGGTAGGCCCGAATGGATTCGAACTTGAGGCGCTCACGCGGCGTCTGAGCCGCGTGCCGAAATCCTGAGCGCGCAGCGAAGGACCTCCAATCTACCGATTCCTCGGAGGAAGGATATGGTAGGCCCGAATGGATTCGAACCATCGACCTCTTCCGTGTCAAGGAAGCGCTCTAGACCAACTGAGCTACGGGCCTCCGTGCGAACAGCTGTGGTTCCAATTCTAATGGCGGCACGTGATTCCGGCAACGTCAACCCGCCGCGCAAACCGCGCCTCGCCAGAAGTCATCAGCGATCCTCGCTTGAGCATTCCGCCTGCCAGTTGCCAACTTACGCCTGTGGCGGCGAAAATCATCTCATGCGGAAGGATTCCCAGCGCGCCCGGGCCGTGTCGAAACTCTCTGCGCACACATCCTCTGCGCCTCGCGATCCCTTTTCCCCGGGCTCGATGGTTGTCGTCACGCTGGGCAGCCCGCGCGACAAATTCTGGGGCATGGTGCTCGCTTTGGGAGTCGAAGGCTTGAGCCTGCGAGGAATCGAACTGGCTTCGTTCGAAGATCTAATTCTGATGGTCAAAGATGGCGAACCGGTGACCCCCGCCGTCGTCTTCTTTCCCATGCATCGGATCGAACGAATCGAGCTCGATCTTCCCGATGGCAATCTGCCTTCACTTTGTCAGCGGTTCTCGGCACAGACGGGTACTGATCCCGTTACGACGCTAAGCGCCTTCGGCAACGGCTCAGCGGTTCCTGCTGTCAAAGAATCCCCGGCCAAATCAGGCAGGGATCCAGCATGAAAATCTCGCAAGTCTTCACCGCGCCCAATCAGCTCACCTTGCTCCGCATGGCGTTCGTTCCCTTTGTCGTGATCGAGTTGGTCGATGGCCGTTACTTCTGGGCGCTGGTGCTTTTTGTCGTTGCCGGATTCAGCGACGGCCTCGATGGATTGCTCGCCCGCAAACTCCACCAACAGACTGTGCTCGGCCAGTATCTCGATCCCATTGCCGATAAGCTTCTGCTCAGCACCATGTTCCCCGTGCTTTCCATTCTGCACAAGATTCCCTGGAAATTTACTGTTCTGGTTTTCAGCCGCGATATTTCGATTCTTGCCGCCAGCGCCGTCCTGTTCGCCATTTCCGGGTTGCGCGACTTTCGCCCCAGCATTTTTGGAAAAGCCAATACTTTCTCTCAAATCGCCGCCGTGTTCTTCGTGATGCTGCACGAGGTGCGCCGTGCTCGCTGGATCTGGATTTCGCGCACCGTCTTTCTGCGCGCAACCTTCGCATTTACCATCATCTCTGCTCTGCACTACGTCTTCCTCGTGCAGCACCGCTTGCGCGTTCATACTCACGCGCTGCCCGCGCATTCGGCTGCCGATCCGTCTGCCGGTATCAACGCCAGTTGACCCCTTTTCGCGCATCCCCCTAGAATTGGAGGTTCTTCCTCGGCCGCATTTTTTAGCATGCCCCTACGCCTTTACAACACCATGTCGTCGCAGGTTGAGGACTTCCATCCGCTGCACGCTAACGAAGTGCGGATGTACGCCTGCGGCCCAACCGTCTACGACTACGGCCACATCGGCAACTTCCGGACGTTTGTCGCGGTCGACCTGCTCCAGCGATTCCTCCGCCAGTCCGGCTACAAAGTCCGCTACGTGATGAATATCACCGACGTGGATGACAAAATTATCCGCAACGCAGCGCAGGCGGGTGTCAGTGTCCAGCAATACACCGCGAAATATGTCCAGGCATTCCTCGAAGATTCGGCGCTGATCTCGATCGAGCCGCCGCATTTCGTCCGTGCTACTGAGCACATTCCGCAGATGGCAGACTTCGTGGCCAGGTTGGTGGAGAAAAAAATCGCCTACCGCGCGGACGATGGCTCCTATTATTTCCGCATCTCAGAATTCCCCGGCTACGGCAAGCTCTCAAAGAAAGATTTCAGTGGAATTCTCGACGGTGCTCGCGTCGATGTCGACGAATATGACAAAGACAGCGCTCGCGATTTTGCCTTGTGGAAGGCGCCCAAGCCGGGCGAAGCTTCGTGGCAAACCCCCATCGGATCGGGCCGGCCGGGCTGGCACCTCGAGTGCTCCGTCATGTCGATGGAGGAGCTCGGAGAAAGCTTCGATCTCCACGCCGGTGGAGAAGATCTGATTTTCCCGCATCACGAAAACGAAATTGCGCAATCCGAGTCTCTCACCGGCAAGACTTTTGCGCGTTTCTGGTTTCATGCCCGTTTTCTTCTCGTCGAAGGCGAGAAGATGTCAAAGAGTCTCGGTAACTATTACACGCTGCGCGATCTCGTCCTGAAGGGGTATAAGCCATCATCTATCCGCTATCTGCTGACTTCCGTTCCCTACCGCAAGCAACTGAACTTCACGTTTGACGGTCTGAAGCAGGCGGCCGTTTCAGTCGAGCGCTTGCGCAACTTCCGCCAGCGCTTGAGGAGCGGCGGCTTTCCCGGCGGTTCGAATCCGGAACTCCAGGCGCTGGCTGCAGAGACGTTGTCTAGGATGCAGGCGGCTTTGGACGATGACCTCAATACCGCCCAGGCTCAGGCAGCGATCTTCGACATGGTACGCAAGGTTAACTCGGCCCTGGATGCGCATGCTGTTAATACGGGCGACACGGCGCCACTTTTGGCAGCACTCGATCGGTTCGATGAAGTGTTTGCGGTGATCAATGATGATGACAGCGCCAAGATGAAGACCATTTCCCAGTGGGCGCTCTCCGACGGCCGCGAGAAGGAAATCAGCGCGGAGCTGCGTGATCAGATACAGGCCGATCAAATTTCAAATGCCGCGATCGAAAGCAAAATCGCAGAGATGGAAGCCGCCCGCAAAGCCCGTAACTTCGCGGTTTCCGATGCGTTGCGCGCGGAACTTGTCGGCGCCGGTGTGATCATCGAAAACACCAAAGATGGCGTGCGTTGGCGCCGAAAATAATTTCCGCCGTTCCTCGTTTGGTACTTCGCCAAAAAAATCGGGCACAGCCCGCGCTGTGCCCCATAGTTGGTTGGAGAGAGAGATTCTCCTCGGGGAGGATCGAAACATCGACTCCTCGTTCAGCGCACTCTAAGCCGGTTCGCGCTAGGAATTGTCACGAAATTGTAAAAACCGGGAAGAGGCGTGCTTCATCCTTGCGTGCGGTCCTGGAACTCCTCGTGCCACGCCATCTGGATGGCTTCCAGCTTGCCTTCATTCGAGGTCTTCGGATCTCCTTTGAAATCGGGCAAGTCCGTCACGTATCGGTGCAGATCAGTGAACCGAACCGTCAGCGGATCTACGTCTGGATGAGCTTCCGAAAGCAAAATCCCAATATCTTCGGCATCGTCCCAGGTAAGAGGTTTGGGCATAGGCAAGCTCCTCGCATCAACACTTTCCGGCAGCGATTAGCACTTCGTCAACACAGGTTCCAATGAGCGGCTAAGTGCCGACTGCCAGGCACCGGTTTAGTGCTGTTCTTCCGACACGTAATTCCGATTCCAGGCCGGAACCTCCACCACAACTTTCCCCGGCTTCACAATCTGCACCTGGCAACCGAGACGGGAGTTTAATTGCAGATCAGCTGCCATGTCCAGCCGGTCGGCTTCGTCATCATCCATGGGAGAAAGGTTTTCCACCCCTTCCTTGACCCATACGTGGCAGGTTGTGCAGGCGCAGTTGCCGCCGCACGCGTGATCCAGTGGGACGCCGTAATTCAGCGCAACGTCGAGAATCGACTCTTCCTTGCCGTGATCTTCGTAGGGCAATTTACCATGCTCGAACCGCACCGTCTTGCCTTCCGGCAGAAAGGTAACCTCTACCGTGTTCTCGCCCGCCGGAGCTTCTTCCGTTATCGTGCCTGCGCCTTGTATTTTCTCGTCTGACATCTTCACCTCAATCTGGTTCGCTTGTCATCCTGAGCGAAGCGAAGGATCCATGTAGTCGTCCGCCAAATCACATAGATCCTTCAGCGCAAAGTGCGCGCCTCAGGATGACATCGCCAAGAGCTCATTCAAACTCCGCCTTCGCCACCGGATGCGGCGCTGTCAGCTGCTCGTCCCGGTCTTCCGCAGCAACGCCGGCCTCATCCATCGTTTTGCCTTTCAGCGCCGTTGAAACTGCACTGTCCATCATCAATTCCGCCAGCCGCGTCGTGGCCTGGTTTAGCACGTCAATCGCTTTGCGGATCGCCTGATAATCCTCTTCCGCTTTCACTGCGATCAAAGCTTTTTCCAGCTTCGCAATCTTTTTCTTTTCGTCGCTGGTGAGCGCGCCCCAGGCAGGACTTTGTCTTCCTTTTTCCAGCGCCGCCAGAATCGTTCCCGCTTCGTTGCGCGCCTCAATCACCTGTCGTTTCCGGAAATCCTCTTCCGCGCTGTCGAACGAATCGAGGATCATGCTTTCGACCTGCTCATCGGTCAACCCGTAGCTCGGCTGCACCTGGATTTCAGCCTCCTTGCCGCTGCGCTGCTCGCGCGCCGA
>JASICF010000350.1 GCA_030044775.1 Candidatus Sulfotelmatobacter sp.
TGATCTAAGGCAGTTTATCGACTGCCCAGTCGTTATTGCTAGTGTTGACGATCACAATGGTGGAAAATTTTCGATGCAGCTGGTTCGCCGTGCGGTTCACCAGGACGACAGGAAATTCATAGCGGTGGCGGAGTCGCTTGCCACGATTGATCTCGTAAGCGGATGGATCGGAAGCAGAAAAGAATTTCTCGAGATCCGCGGGATTTACGCCTTTCTTGGCATGTTCCGTCAACATCGCGATTCCGTTTTCCCTGTCGCCTGCCTGCCATGCCTGTAGAAAACGATCGGCAACGGCCAGAGCCGAGGCATATTCCGCGTCCGGAGAAGCTGCCCGGGCAGCTTTGGCTGGCGTCGGCGAGGAAGAAGTCGGCAACGAAAAAATCAGCAGGCAGAAACTTGCCGCATACCGAACTATCCCTGGAAACATAAATTCATTATGCGAGAAAATGCGCAACGCGAGAAACTGCCTTATGGATGATCTAGGTTTCGGGATGCTCATTCAGATATTGCATGGCTTTTCGCGCCATCTGCTTCTCTCCTTTGTACGCAAGCACGTGCAAAGCCTCTTCAAGCTTGATCCAGAAAGCGCGCCCGACTTCGATTCGCATCTCCGGAGTAATGTCGTCGATGTGCCCGGTGCGATAGCGCATGAGGTAGAAGCTCACGATCTTAAATACCCGTTCTCCGCCCGCCCAAGTGCGCGTGTAGACATACTTGATATCGCCCAGCTTTGTGATTACGTCAGCGGTAAGTCCCGTTTCTTCGTAGACTTCCCGGGGAGCGGTTTCAATCGGCTTTTCGCCTGGATCGACCAAACCCTTAGGCAGAGCCAGCACCGGTTTTGCCTGCTTCGCCGCGAGTGCAGAAGAATCTGCCGCTTGTTGCGATGCCTTTGGCAGCTCAATGACCGCGACCCACCACTCGCCATCCTGCATCCGGGTGACAATCCCGCCGGCTGAGATTTCCCGCACCATTACCGCTAAATTATCAGTCTGACAGGACTTAGTCACGTTGCCCGAAAACAGCGGTTATCCTGCAGTAACCACAGTAGAGGCCGGACGTAATCTCATCTAGCACCAAGGTGGACTACCCATTTCCTGACGAAATGGCATCATATCTATTAGATAGCGTTGGTGCCTTAGAAAGGTGGGGTTCGCTGTGAAGAGTCTGGACAGGATCATGCGCACGGTGCAGGCTTTTGGCCGGGAGTTTTCCCGCAAGCCTGCCCTTCCTGAAGCCAGACAAGTTCCCGCGATTGGGGTTGCCCTGGGTGGTGGATTTGCCCGCGGCATCGCTCACGTCGGTGTTCTCAAGGTTCTTGAAGAAGAAAGAATTCCCGTTCGCGTCATTGCCGGTACCAGCGTCGGGGCGTTAATCGGCGCAGCCTATTGCAGTGGCGTTTCTATCGCAGAACTGGAACAGATTTCCCGTTCCGTGCGCTTCACTACCTTTGCGCGCTGGACAGTGTCGCGTTACGGATTCGCTTCCAACGACCGCATGGTCACTTTTCTCAACCGCATTCTGAGAGTGAAAACCTTCGAGGAGTTGCGCATTCCGCTCGGCGTGACAGCGACCGATTTCAATAGCGGCGAAGGAGTGGTTTTCCATTCCGGTTCGATTGTCGATCCGGTTCGCGCCAGTTGCGCTTATCCGGGAATGTTTTTGCCGGTGAATATCCGTGGTCGATGGCTGGTGGATGGAATGCTTTCCTATCCAGTGCCTGCGCATCCTTTGCACGAGATGGGAGCTGATCGTGTGATTGCCGTTCACTTGAAAGGGCAGTGGTCGAAGAACGGCGCGCCCCGCCATCTGTTCGATGTAATCGGTCAATCGTTCGCGATCGCGCAGGATATGACGCGCCACCTATGGCTGGGCGCGGCCGATGTGATCGTCGAACCGGATGTGGCAGGCTTCGCTTACGATGACTTCAAACGTTCGGATGAGCTTATCCGCAGCGGCGAAACGGCAATGCGGCAAGCTCTACCGGAAGTTCGCAAGTGGCTGGAAACTCCGGCTGAAGTTCCGGTTCCCGCCAAGCCGCGTCGCATGGTTGTTCGGCCGGCGCCGATGGCTGCGGATTGAGCTTTAAGCCGACCGCGATTCTGCGGAAGCTTTTCTCGCCTCTTCCAAAATTCTCTTCCACGCTTTTTCTACGTGCCGCGCTTGCGTATTCGTTTGGCCGACGCACAGCCGCAACGTCAATTTCCCGTCCAATTTTGTATGCGTAAGAAAAAGATTGCCGCTGCGATTGAGCCGGTCCATGATCTGCTGATTCACCTCGTCCCCGCCTCTGTGGCGGAAGCACACCAGGTTCAACGGCGTCGGGGCGGCTAGTTCGAAATTCTTGTCGTCGCGCACCCATGCGGCAAATTGCTTCGCCAGACGCACGTGCTCGCGAATGTGATGCTGCAAGCCTTCCACCCCGTAATGCCGAATCACAAACCATAGTTTGAGCGAACGAAAGCGTCGTCCGAGCTGAATGTGCCAATCGCGATAATCGATTACCGCACCCGACTCCGTTGCCTGGTTTCGCAGATACT
>JASICF010000351.1 GCA_030044775.1 Candidatus Sulfotelmatobacter sp.
CACTCCGGCGTCGGCTTACTGACCGAGCGGGCTCCATCGAAAATGCCACCGTTCCACGCATCACTTTTTCCAGTGCGGTTTGGAACTGGGCCATTTCTTCGTGCGTTCCAACCGTGATGCGCACGCACGTGGGCATGACTGGCCAGATGCGTCCGATGTAGATCCTCTGTCGCGCCATGGCATCGATGACTTCCTTACCCGCCCGTTTTGTATCAAGCAGAAAAAAGTTCGCCTCGGAGGGAATGTAAACGTAACCATTGCGGTCGAGCCAGTCGAAGGTGGCCTGCCGAACCGTAGCATTGATGCGCCGTCGTTCCGCAACAATCCTGGAATCATTAAGGCTCGCCGAGGCGCCCGCAACGGCCGTGACCGGCATAAAGTTCCAGCCCGCGGCGTCTCGCACTTGATCCAGGAGATCGGGTCGGGCAATGGCAAGCCCACACCGCAGCCCGGCCATCCCATAAAGCTTCGAGAACGTTCGCAGGAGGATGATATCCTTACCGGCTTTCACCAAATCGATGGTCGAGGGCGCATCGCAAAAATGAATATAAGCCTCATCGACCATCACCACCGATCCTTTCGGCTTGTTCTCGAGAAGATACTCAACGTCAACGTGCGATGTGAGCGTGCCGGTCGGATTATTGGGAGTGCAGATGTAAAACAACCCGGCATCCGGTGCTGCCGCTATCATTGCTCGGACATCGTGCGCATAGGTTTTGGTCAGCGGCACTTTAACGACACGAGCCTTGGCCCTCTCGGCGGCAAACATTCCCGCTTCATAGCCGGGATCAGCAGTCACGTAGCTCTTCTGAGGCGAGGTGAACGTGAGAACTCCGAAGTGCAGTCCAGGCGTGGATCCTGGAAATACATGAACATACTGCGGGTCCAGGCCTTCCTGCTTCGCAAAATTGTGCAGCAGATCCTCGGTCAGATTGTCGGAATAACGGCCGGACTGCGGAATGATCGCGGCAATCGCCTCGCGCGCCGGCTGACCGGGGCCCAGGGGATTTTCGTTTGAATCAATAAAGACCGCATCCGACGTGTACGGACGATGCACTGCTGCAGCGGCGGCGAGCAGCGGTTCCGTCATAAAAGGAATGGCCGCGGTAGCGGCGGCCGATGTTTGCAGAAAAGAACGGCGAGAGAAGTGCGACAAGAAAGGAAGATCTCGAGCCGGCATTGCTGGCCTCCTGCGCTGCACCAGTCTAGACAGGAACCCATTGTAACAACGGATCGGCTCTTGCCGATCCATAATTACAATTGCCGGGTTTTGCGGGGATGCAACTGGCTTTCTGCCGCTACTGCTTCTGGTCCATCGTGATGCCCTGCTGACCGGGCTGTTTCTCCGCCTTGGCCTTCTTGGTCGCCAGGGTTTCGTCCACCCAGTGATCGGCGGTCTTCAGATCCTGCTGCCGGGCATCGAGATCGTCGCACTCGACGTCAGCCTTTTCGCGGTACATAAGATTCAGGTAGGCCATGGCGTCGTCGTAATCGGAACGGAGTTGGATCGCCTTGTTCAGATTTTCGATGCCTTCGTCGATCAGCGGTTCGTTCTTGGTTTTCAATTCTTCACAAACCTTTTTCTGATCCTTGTTCTTCGCGCTTAATTCCTCATCCGGCTTCATCCCCAGTTTGGCACGCTCTTCCATGCGAGGCTGGTAGCAAGCTGTCCAGTCGATGACGCCGACCGAATAGTAAGGCTCGGGATCATTCGGGTCGAGATCTGCGGCCATGCGGTAGTACTTCTTGGCATCGTCGAATTTCTTCATATTCAGATAAAGATAAGCGATGCCTTTCGCCGCGTTCACCTTCTGGTCGCGCGCCGGATTCATTTCCATCACAGCCTGATACTGTTTGATCGCCTCTTCGGCCATCTTGTTATTGTCGGGCGTATCGGCGCCGGGAATATATTGCTGGGCAAAGGCGGTCGCGAGGTACATCTTGGCGTTGATCAGGCTGGGATCTAAGGCCGTGGCGTGCTGGAAATCGTCGATCGCCTCTTCGTACTTGGCATTCTTGTAAGCGGTAACGCCCTTGTTCAGCTGATCGCGGGCGCGCAGCTTGTTGCAGCCCACGGCAGGAAAAAGCGCCAGCGTAACGGCCGCCAGTGTGAGCAGACGAATAGATTTATTCATTGCGATATAAGTCTCCCTTGCCAGAGCATCCTAGGCCCAGAGACAGCAAGTTGACAAGCGCTGCCCAACCATTCTTTGGCGGAAACGGCACGGGACTCTCGCCCCCGTGCGCCATCGGAATGCAACGCGCCAGATACAGGCGCGGCCCTGAAATTTGAAACTTAGAACCTTGTTTAGTTGCCGGACTCGATCTTCGCGGTAATCAGGCCGACCTTATCGACGCCTGCAGCGTGCGCGATGTCGATCACATTCGCCACATCGGCGAACGGAATCGGGTCATCCGCCTTCACGAACATGACTTTCTCGGCACGAGTCTTATAGATGTCAGCCAGGCGCCCTTGCAGATTGTCCCAAGTCGCGTCTTCCTGGTTGATCTTGAGTCCAGGGTCCTGTCCGCCGCCTCTATCAATCAACTGAACCACAATCGTACGATCGGGCTGGGTATTCTTCGGCTGATTTGGCGGAGGCGGCTGAGGAACCAGCGCGTCCAGGCCTTTGGGTGTCAAGGGCGTGATCACCATGAAAATGATCAGCAGCACCAGCAATACGTCGATCAGCGGAGTAACGTTAATGTTTGCGCTTTGGCCCCCGCTTGGGCCAACGGCCATTCCCATAATCGATCTCCTTTATTCCCCGCCAGCCTTTACGGGCGGCGCGTTCGGAGCAGTCTTTCTTTGTTCGGTCAGCAAGCCGAGATCATCGACTCCCGCGGCGCGAACGGCATCAACCACTTGCACTACATTGCCGTAGTGAGCGCGCGCATCGGCCTTCACATAGACTCGCTTGTCGGTCCGGTTCGTGAGACGGTCTTTGACTTTCTCCGTCAGCGAATCTGGCGACGTTTTATCCGCCCCGAAAAACACATCCCCATTCTTCATCACCGAAACCAGCAGAGCATCTTCCTTATCCGCGTCCTGCATAGGCGTCGGGTTATTTACTTTGGCCATGTCCACGCTGATGCCTTTTTGCAACATGGGCGTGATGACCATAAAAATGATCAGCAGCACCAACATCACATCCACCATCGGCGTGACGTTGATGTCGGAGTTGACCTTTGCGCCTTCGTTGCGCTTGGCTAATGACATATTTCGATCTCCCGTACTCCCTTCACGATTCGCGGTCTCAAAGCTCCGAGCAAGTTGGGAAGCCCGGCGCCAGCCAATGCCAGCGCCGGATCAGCAACTCACTGCGGACCTTAGGTTCAACCTACGACCGGCGAACGTCCCGCCGCTTCAGGAAGTAATCGATCAGCTCGCTTGATGAGTTATCCATCTCCACATCAAACGCTTCCACGCGGCCGGTGAGGTAGTTGAACATCATGACGGCCGGGATGGCCACCAACAGCCCGAAAGCCGTGGTCACGAGTGCTTCCGAAATTCCGCCGGCGACGGCGCCCAGACCGGTTGCCTTCTGCTCTGAAATTCCTTTGAAGGCGTTCAGAATGCCCATCACCGTTCCAAACAGGCCGACGAACGGCGCTGTTGAACCGATCGTGGCCAGACCGCCCAAGCCGCGCTTCAGTTCGGCATGGACAATGGCTTCGGTCCGCTCCAAGGCGCGCTTGGAAGCTTCAATAGTCTCGCCGGGGATAGCCCCAGGGCTATCCTGGTGAGCCTTGAACTCCATCAGGCCGGCGGTGACAACCTTGGCCAGGTGGCTTTTCTTATTGCGCTCGGCGACCTTAATGGCCTCATCAATCCGGCCGTCGCGCAGAGCGCCTGCCACAGCGGGCGCGAAAGCGCGTGACTGTTTGCGTGCCGCGTTGTATGCCATCCAGCGATCGATCATGACGCCGATCGACCAG
>JASICF010000032.1 GCA_030044775.1 Candidatus Sulfotelmatobacter sp.
TCCCCCGGCAGGTCACTCCATCGATTGCGATGTCAGGCCACTCGCCGGTCGCAACGCGATGTTCTCAGTCATACGCCGTTCGATAAGATACAAGCATGAAATCGAGGCGCGCCATTTTCTTCGACGTCGGCAACACGCTCCTTTTTCCGAACCGAGCGAAAATCATGTCCCCAATTGCAATCGAGCGGCACCTCAAACTCGATCAGTGGCAGGCGCTGGAGAGAAAGACGAAAATGAAATTCGATCACGGCATGCAGTATGGACAAATCGATCACGGTTTCTGGTGGATTTTTCACACCTACCTTCTCGAAGGGCTAGGAGAGAGCTTTCTTCATCGCGATGAACTGGTTGCCAACACTCGCAACTCCGCCAACTGGGACCAGATTCTTCCAGGAACGCGCGAGACACTTCAGCGTATTGGCAATAAATATCACGTAGGGGTGATCTCGAATTCTGATGGCGGCATTGATCGTGTGCTTTCGCGCTGCGGTATCGCCGACTGCTTTGAAAGCATCACGGACTCTGGAAACATTGGGGTGGAAAAGCCACGACGGGAAATTTTCCAAACCGCACTTCGCGCGATGAACGCGAGCCCAGACGAAAGCCTGTATGTTGGCGACGTGTACTCGGTCGACTACGCCGGCGCGCGCAACGCCGGCATGGAAGCGCTTCTCTTCGATGTCGCCGGGGCTTACCGCGAGGGCGATGCGCCGAGGGTGGAATCGCTGGAGCAACTCGAAAGCTGGCTCGATCTATAGATTCTTGTCATACAATCTTTCCCATCATGTTCGATTCGACGCGCATGGTTTTGTTTCTCACGGCGGCGGTACTGCTCGCCGTCGCGCCTGGCCCAGGGATGCTGTACGTGCTGGCGAGAAGTCTGGCTGGCGGAAAACGCGAAGGAGTGTTTTCCGCCCTAGGCACGTTTCTCGGAGGCATGGTGCATGTGCTGGCCGCTGCGTTGGGGGTTTCTGTCATCCTGGCACGGTCGGCGACTGCATTCTCCATCGTGAAATATGCCGGCGCAGCGTATCTGTGTTTTCTTGGCGTAAGGATGATTTTGGAAGCGCGGAAACAGGAATCATTCTCCACAGAAGATTTTTCTGCCGACAGGAACGCCGCGCGAAATCCGCTGTGGCAAGGAATTGCGACAGAGGTGCTTAATCCGAAGACCGCATTATTTTTTCTTTCTTTCATTCCGCAATTTGTAAGCCGGGAAAGCGGAAATGTGTTTCTTCAATTCGTAATGCTGG
Source organism: Candidatus Sulfotelmatobacter sp. (assembly GCA_030044775.1). Classification (GTDB taxonomy): domain Bacteria; phylum Acidobacteriota; class Terriglobia; order Terriglobales; family Acidobacteriaceae; genus Sulfotelmatobacter. Next base: position 1,254 of record JASICF010000032.1, read on the forward strand.
GAACCTTTTCGGTCGTTCTGAATACGTCAGCTGACCTGATTGTCATTTCGCTGGCGGGACCGTTGGGGAAGAAGATTCGATCCTCGGCGGCATTCCGGCGCAGACAGAGAACGCTGACCGGAGTGATCATGATCGGCCTGGGAACATATCTCGCAGCGAGCGAAAGCCACTAAGCAAAGGCCGCGCGGAAGAAATGGGCATTCGGAGAGGCGGATTCGCGGCAAAGACTACAGCTCTAGAATCTGATGGTCGTGGCAGTCGGTGTGCATCGCGTCATAAATCGTTTGAAGCAGTTCCATGCCGTGACGCGCGAGGAAATAGATTCCGGCGATGCCCCGTTCCTGCAGAGCCCCCTCGGGATAAAGCGCCTCGCTCATGGCTTGCGCGTGACGGCCAATCACTTCGCTGCGGCGCAGCTCCGCGGCCGATGCAAGTTGACGAAGCCGATCGAGTTGGTAGCCGATCTTTGATTCCGCTGTCTGGCTTGCCCCGACCAGGGTCGAGTCGAGCGCTTCCAGCGATTTGCGGACCTGGCCAAGCGACGTCTGCACGGATAGCTGAGCGGAGTCGAATGCAGCCTGCACACCTTCTGGCAAAGCCCGGCTGGCCAATTTCTGGCGGAGAGCGGCGGTGTCGCAAAAAGCGTCAGGAACGCTAATTTCGTATTGGTGCAGCCAGCGCTGAATTTTCGGCTCGACAATCGTTGCGGAAAAGCGCGGCACTATGGGAGTCACCTGCTGCAGGAGCATTTCATAGACCACTCCGGCTTGCGCAAAATAAGCTGCCTCGGCCGCGCCGCCGGTATAGGCCAGGGTGGGCAGAAGATAATCCTGTACTACGGGCCGCAGCAGCACGTTCGGGCTGAAATCTTCCGGGCGCTCGTCAATACGATTAAGTAGTTCGGCGCCAGAGATTTTTTCCGTGCCGGTTTCGCCGCCGATGACAAACTCCGAATCTGTGGCCTGACCCGATCCATTGGCCTGCCGATGAATCGGCGTGCGTGCGCCATGGTGCAGAGTGAAAAGCAATACCGAGGATGGCGTCACCTTTACCTGCTGGTGGTATTCGGCCTTTTCGAGCGTTTCTCCCCGCGCAAGCAAGGCGGAGTTAAGTTCCGACGCCCGCTCAATCGCTGCGCGATAAATCGGCGCAGCCAAGCGATGCAGTTCCGGATCAGAAGCATCGAGAAGAATCACGCCCCGGGATGCAAAGAGCCGCGCGAAGAACCGAGCAAACGCCGTGCCGAGCGACTCTCCGGGCTGGTAAGCCTCGCGCAGGAATTGCGATACCTCGGAATCTCCTAGCAGCGTAGCCGCTTCATCAACCACTGATCGAATCTCATCACCCAGACGCACTTCACTGACCGGTGCGCCGGCAACGCCGTGGCTCGCTGTGGTTAGTGTGCGAAGAGCGCCATCCGGCCCGAGCACAGAGACATGATTCACTTCGGAAAGATCGTGATCCGAGGTAGCCAGCCAGAAGATAGGAACCGCATCCACTTCGGCCGCTGTGACTTCTTCCGCCAACTTCACCGCGCCCAGCGCTTTGTACACCGCGAACATGGGTCCGCCGAACAAGCCAACCTGCTGGCCGGTGACGATCGCCGCAGCGCCGTCTCGCAAGCGCTCAATATTCTTTAGCGTCTCTCGCGACGCATTCCATGAAGCGTTCTGCCGCTCGAGGATCAGGCTGACTTTTTCGCGGCGGGCGGAGTCATATTTCAGGACGGAAGCTTGCTCCTTTATCCATTCTTTTATGTAAGGGGAATGCGGATAGAACGGCTGTATGCCAGGGGAATATGCCAGGAAATCGGTAAAGAGCCGCGTAGTATGCGGGATTTGGCGGAATGGCAAACACTGTGCCTTCACCGCGTTTCCCCCTGGGTTCGCGGACATCTACAGCTTTTGACAGGTAAAGTCATCGGCAGTCAGATTCTTCACTATTCTACGATCTTATGCTATGTCTGGCGCCGTAGTTCAGATGCCGCGAACCGCAACAAGATGCAGGATTAAGTACGCAACAGGGTGCCCGAGTTGTGAGACGCGGGCGGCATCGGCTGGCGGCAAAACACGGGTTGAATCGGGGAACGGACGCGGTTAAGCCAAGCTCATGTCTTGAGCCTCTCGGGCGGACGATGCCATCGCGGTTAACATAACACCGTGAAATTCTGATGTTACGCATCGAAATTTTTCATTGACCGTAATTTGACGAATCGTTGAAACCTCGTCTAGCATCTGAAGCTGCATGTCAGATTTCAGCAATTCTCGCCGGGAGTGTACCTGCGCATGTTGTTGTTGTTGCGCGCAAGTTCGCTCTGGCGCTGGTAAATTGCTGACTTAAGTCTTCGATAGTTATCGGCATTTATAACCCACCGCCAGAACCAACTGGCGGTGGGTTTTTGTTTTGGCGGCAATTTATGACGACGGAAACGAAAGCGCAGAAAGCGGAGCGGCTGAAACGGGCCATAAATCCCTGGGACGGGCTGGCCGAAATTCGCCGGTTTGCGCGGGATGGGTTCGACTCAATCCCGCCGGAATGGATCAGCACGTACTTCCGCTGGTGGGGAGTTTATACGCAGGGCGACGGTGCGGGCGTTCTCGGAGGCCACGGTGGGCAGGGCAAGGCCCTGCCATTTTTTATGCTGCGCATTCGAATTCCTAACGGCTTGTTGCGATCGGAACAGTTGCGAGCCATCGCCGGTCTTGCTCGCCGCTATGCCCGCGGGACAGCCGACCTGACGGTAAGACAAAACATTCAACTGCACTGGATCACGATCGAAGATCTCCCGGAGGTGCTCGAACAGCTCTGGAAAGTCGGCCTGAACACGATCGGCGCCTGCGGCGACGTTACCCGCAATATTACCGGCTGTCCGGTCGCGGGTATGGATGCAGATGAAATTTGCAATGCTTCGGCCTTGGCTCTGGAAGTGGATCGCATGCTGGCGGGCAATGCCGAGTTTTACAACCTGCCACGCAAGTTCAAGATTTCCGTCACAGGATGCCACGTCTGGTGCCCGTATCCCGAGATCAACGATGTGGGGCTGACGGCAACCGAACGATTCGTTGATGGGAAATCGGAGATCGGTTTTTCATTGCGTGTTGGCGGAGGGCTTTCCACCGAACCGTATCTTGGCGCGCGGCTGAATGCTTTTGTCCGCTGGAATCAGGTGCTGCCGGTTGTGCGAGGCATTGCGGAACTGTTTCGCGACTCCCACCAGTTGCGCGAACACCGCGAGCGAGCGCGACTGAAATTTCTGTTCTTGCGTCATGGCTGGAGCGCGGAGGATTTTCAAAGTGATTTAGAGCGGCGAATCGGGTTTCGTCTCGATCCCGCCGAACCCGAACATCCGCCAGAGGATGTCTATCGCGATCATGTTGGCATCCACGCGCAGAAGCAGGCCGGTTATTGCTATGTGGGTTCGGCGGTGCTGCGCGGCCGGATCACGCCGGACCAGATGTCGGCGGCCGCTGATCTTGCGGAGCGTTTTGCCAACGGCGAATTGCGCACCACCAACATGCAGAACCTGCTCATCGTGAATGTTCCGCGTTTGCGCGCGGACGAACTGGCGAAGGAACTGGGAGCAATCGGCCTGCCAGTGGCTGAATCGCCGTTCTTTCGCGGCACGATTGCCTGCAGCGGAACTGAATTCTGCAAGCTGGCCATCACCGAGACGAAGGCGTTTTCCCGCTGGGTGGTCGAGGAGATGGAAGAACGTTTGCCCGGTTTCGATCAGCAGCTAAAGCTGCATGTAACCGGATGCCCCAACAGTTGCGGCCAGCATTGGATTGCCGACATCGGCATTGAAGGGAAAAAGCTAAGTGTAGATGGGCAATTGCAGGATGCCTATTACTTTTGCCTGGGCGGGGCACTCGGACTCAACCATGCGATCGCGCGTCCGGTCGGATATCGCTGCCTCGCCACTGAGGTTCCTGAGGCGATCGAGCGTCTCCTGCGCAAGTATCTCGCCAGCCGAGATGCTGGAGAAAACCTGCGACAGTTTTTTGCCCGGCACAGCGAGGCCGAACTGCGCGATTTTCTCGCGGGACACGCGTTCGATCCGGTCGCTCGCGATTTGCCGGAAGGCCGAGTTTCAAGCACGGTGGAAGGCTGAGATGGAGAAACGAGCATGAGTCAATTGTTTCCGATGTTTCTAAAACTCGAAGGCAAGCGCTGTCTAGTGGTCGGAGCCGGCGAAACTGGTGAGGCGAAGATTGCGGGTCTGCTTGGCACCGGAGCGCGCATAAAGGTTGTTGCGCCGGAAGCTTCTGAAACAGTGCGCGAGTGGGCAAAAGAAGGAAAGATCACGCTCGAGACACGCGCATTCGCGCCATCCGATCTCAACGGAGTTTTTCTCGCGGTAGTAGCCACGGCTGCGAGCGCGCTGAATCGAGAGATTTATCAGGAGGCGCAGCGGCGCGGAGTTCTGTGCAATGTGGTCGATGTTCCGGAGCTTTGCGATTTCTATTATCCGGCGGTGGTGCGTAGAGGCGATCTCCAGATCGCGATTTCAACGAGCGGACAGAGTCCGTCGCTGGCTCAGAAGATCAGGCAACAACTGGAACGGCAGTTTGGGCCTGCCTACGAGCGATGGGTCGCCGAGCTGGGAGCGACTCGAAGGCGGGTATTGGCGAGCAATCTCGATGACAAACGGAAGCGCGAATTGCTGCACTCACTGGCCAGTTCTGACGCCTTCGAAGCGGCAGTCGCCCAAAAATACAAAAGGGAATATGCAAACGCTGCCGCCAAGACGACAGGGGTGTAATCGCATGAACGGCAAAGTTTATCTGGTGGGCGCAGGGCCGGGCGATCCCGACTTGCTCACCGTAAAGGCTCTGCGGCTGTTGCAAAGCGCAGAGGTGGTACTTCACGACGATCTCGTGGCGCCTGAAATTCTTGCGCTTATCGCGCCGACGGCGCGAGTCCAAAACGTGGGCAAGCGTTGCGGCGCAAAAACAGTCCGGCAGGAAGAAATCAATTTTCTCCTGGTGACACTGGCTGAGGCAGGCTTTCAGGTTGTGCGACTGAAGAGCGGCGATCCGCTGATTTTCGGCCGCACCGGCGAGGAAATGGAAGCGCTTCGGCGAGCCAGAATTTCCTACGAAATTGTTCCTGGCATTACCTCAGCCCTCGGAGCCGCAGCGGCGATCGGAATTCCCCTCACCCATCGGCGAATGTCTTCAACTCTGGTGCTCACGGCTGGGCATCGAGCGGCCGAGAATATCAGCGCGCGGCAGGAATGGTCCGACTCAGCCGGCTCGACCTTTGTCGTTTACATGCCCGGCCGCGATTACGCTGAGATCGCCCGGAAGCTTGAGGGTGCTGGTGTCGGGCGAGAAACTCCCTGCGCAATTATTTCCCGAGCCACCACCCCCCATCAGCGAGTGCACCATACCACGATCGCGAATCTTGCGGACTCCCCGAAACTGGCAGCGCCCGCCCTTGTGGTGGTTGGCGAGGTTGTCAAATTCGTGCAAAGCATTGCCGGCACTGAGGCAAGGTTGCCGGCATCGGAAAGTTTTGTTTCGTCTCAGAAGGAGCGAACGGCATGAAAGAAGGGGTAAGCAAGAAAGAAGCCGTGAATATAAGAGAGGATATACCTGCATTGCGAATGGCGGCTGAAACCTGGAGGCCCGCGCAAGTGCTCCACTGGGCTTTCCAGACGTTCGGAGATACCGTCGCAATCTCTTCTGCCTTCGGCGCCGAAGGGATGGTGGTGATCGATATCGCCTCGCGCTTGCAAGAGAGTTTCCGCCTCTTCACTCTGGACACTGAATTTCTTTTCCCCGAAACGTATAGCCTGATGGATCGGGTCGAGCAGAAGTATGGCATTGCTATCGAACGCGTGTTCCCGCTGCTGCCTCCGGAAGAGCAGGAACGCTCCCTGGGTCCAGCACTCTGGCAGCGCGACCCCGATCAGTGCTGCAACATCAGAAAAGTTGAGCCGCTGCGCCGCAAGCTCGGGGAGCTGCAAGCATGGGTCACGAGCATCCGGCGAGATCAAACGGCGGCGCGCGCGACCGCCGGCAAAATCGAATGGGACGAGAAATTCGGGCTGGTGAAGGTCAATCCGCTTGCCGACTGGAGTTCAAAGCAGGTTTGGCAATATATCCGCGAACACGAGGTTCCTTACAATGCGCTTCACGATCTGAGCTATCCGAGTATCGGCTGCACGCATTGCACGCGCGCCGTCCGTCCAGGCGAAAATCCGCGGGCTGGCCGTTGGGCTGGATACTCAAAGACCGAGTGCGGGCTACACGTGATCGAACCGGCAACGGAGGCGCAGGGTTAGTGGCCATTCAATAGTTTCTGCTGGTCGGGCGCGCCCTCGCCGTTTCTATTTTCCGCAGTAGCAACGGCGATCTTTCTCGATTTCCGATAGACGTTGGCAACCGCGAACGTCCAAAAAGGAACGAGATCGACTCCCGGCACGAGCTTTCCAAGAACCGACGGCAGAAATTCCCAATGCCAACCAAGAAGGCGAACCAGCACGGCTGCGACAACGAAATCGAGAATGTCGTCAACCGGTGAAGCGGCGCCTTCGACAAAGAATGGGAACACGATGAGCTGCAGCGCGTCCGCAACAATGGCAAGCGCCATAGCCGTGCGAAAGCGCGATCCCGGCGAGATTGTAACGGTGTCGGGAGTCACGGCTGCCTGATCCATTTAGAATTTTAGTGCCTAGCGATATCGATAAGATTGTCATCGGCATTGCGGTCGATGAGTTTGTTATACGGATCGATGCCTGCGAGCGTCGGTTGCTCATCGACGGTGATCTCGAACGTTTTATGCTCTTCGGTGAATTTCTCCTTCTTTAAATAGAGTGGTTTCTCCTCCAGCTTCTTACCGCTGAAAACTCCAATCTCAATGTAGTCGTTGAGCGGCATCGGCGACTCCACGCCGTTGCCGTCGGCCTGCACTTTGCGCGCCTGCACGTCGAGCGTGACCTTAAATTTCCCGTCCGCAGTTTTTTGCGATGTGGCGGAGACTGCTTTGTTGTCGTAGAGAACGATGCGATTGAAACCATCATCGACAAGATATTGCAGTTCGGGCGGAGTTTGGGCGCGAATCGCATCGACCAACATGCGCGTGTCAGGGTACGGCCCATCCAGCGCTGACGTGCCGGGAGATGGTTGGGCATCCGCATCCAATTGGTTGACGGCATTGGCATAGCGGTACTGCATAAGGAAATTATGCAGAGCGAGATTCAGCTTGTCTTCTCCAATGTAGTCGGCAAGCGTGTACAGGATCTGTCCGCCTTTCTGATACCAGACATAGGGTTCGCGCTGAACCATGGCCAAGGGAGGTTCGTGACGAACCTCGGTCGCGCGGCCACGCAAATAGGAATCGATTTCGTGGCGTAGATAGCGATGCATCAAGTCGCGGCCATATTTGTGTGCCATGACCTGTAGCGCGGAATATTCCGCCAGGCTTTCCGAAAGCATGTTGGAGCCTTCGACATCGGCACCAATCAGTTGATGCGCCCACCACTGGTGGCCCAGTTCGTGAGCAGTTACGAAGTAGGTGAAATCGATGTCCGTCGGTTTACGCAACCGTCCGATGAAGCCGATCGCTTCGGAATAGGGAACGGTATTGGGAAACGATTGCGCAAACGTGCGGTAACGGGGAAATTCAAAGATGCGGAATTGCTTGAACTGATAAGGGCTGTAGACCCGCTGATAATAGTCCAGACCAGCCCGGGCACTGGCCAACATATCGTCGACGTCGTATGTGTGTGCGGGATCGTAGTAGACCTCGAGCGCAACATCGCCGTTCGGCCCTCTGTAGGTCTCTTTCTTTACGTCGTAGCGCGCCGAGATGTAGGAAAAGAAATCGAGGATGTGGGTCGATCCCATGCTGTATTCAAAGTAGTGCCGGCCGTTCGATTCCCAATCGTGCTGCAGGTATCCGGGCGCGATGGCGATCTGATCGGAAGAAGTGCTGACCACTGTGTGATACGTGATCCAGTCCGACTCGCCCTGGAAGAAAACGTTATTCAGAGAGTGCTCGGGATCTCCACGACGCGCCATTTCTTCTAGCGCAGGCAGCTTTTCTTCGCGCCGGCGGCGCGGATCGTCGAGTTCGACGCCGCGGTTATAACCTATGTAGGGGAAATAGTCGGAATCGAAGAACGTTCCGTTATAAGCCAACTCCGGAAGCTCGTGGCCATCGCGGAAACCGCGCGACTGGTGGCCTACGCTGCAGGTAATCGTGATGGTCTCACCGGGAGCGAGCGGTTGATCGAGCGCGTAAATCGAGTACATGTCTCGCGGAGCCGAACTCACCAGGTGGAAGACGCGATCAAACTTCACATTCGTGACCGATTCTTTTTGATCAGTGATGTGAATTTGCGAGATCGGCTGATTGCCCTTGTTTTCCGCCGTCATTCGAATGCCGCCGTCGAAGGAACGGCGATCGGGATAAATGTTGATGGTAGCGTCGACCGATGTGACCTTTGGTTGGAGCAGGTTTTCATATTGCTTGAAGCTGCGTTCGTAATCGGCTTGAATGTGGCGGCGCGCATCGGAATCAAGGTATTCGTTTAACACGTGGGCGTTGTAGACATACCAGGAGCCGGCGGCTGCGGCAATGATCAGAAAAACCGCGGCGATTGGCGCCAGACGCGGAGCGCGCGCCAAAGCCTGCCGCGAACGCACTGCAAGCGAATCTTCGGCTCCACGGCGCGCAAGGGCAATTGAAACTACGCCCAGGACCACCATCACCGCGACCCAATACAAGATCGACCAGAACAGTGCCGGGACAAAATGCCCGTAGCCGTTCATGTCAGAGTAGATATATGCGGGAACGGTGATGATGAGATAAAGAGAATTCTCCCAGCCGAAGTTGTAAAGAATCGGCACCAGCACCGCGATTCCGATCACGATGGCATGACCGACAAACTTGTTCGAGACCACGGTCTGCACGAACATCGCCAGCAGAATGAAGGCGAGAACTTGAGGGAAGGTCACTATATAGAGCTCTTTGAAGTATTGCAGAAGCTCGTAGTGGTAATAGCCCGCCACGGTTTGCATGGCGATGCCGACCAGCGTCGCGATGGTCAAGAGAATCAATTCGACGACCACGATCGCGCTCAAACGGGAAAGCCAGTCGGTCGACTCACGCATGGGGAGCGCATCATGGATGCCGCTGAAATTTGTGTCGCGCTCGCGCCATAAAAGTTCCGCTGCGTAGAGAGTCGCCACGATGTATAGGAACAGCGTTGCACTGCCTTCGACCGCCTGCACCATGAGGTAGGTGACCGGCCAGACGTCGCGATCTTCCAACCGGCCTGCGAACTGTCCATTGTTGATGCCGAACGCAATGAGCAGGCCAACGATTGCCCAGAAGATTACATCCTTAAGGATGGTGCGCAGGCGAAGGCGGGTGAGCGAACGATATTGCGCGAATTCAGTTGAACGGTTAAAGGCCTTGTGCGCAATGGGAAGACGAGCAGCAAACAGCGAACGTAGAGGGGCAGATTCATCCAACTCTTGCTGCCTTGCCTTCGCTGCGCGGCGACTCTGCGAACGAGCGGTAAGAGCCTCGACCGACATGGGGAACAAGACCCAGACTGCGCCCAGCGCTGCCATGCCGAGTCCAATCCACAAAATCCGGTTGTACAAGAAGACGCCGTTGGCCAGAGCGGGCGACCAGGTGATGAGCCGCGTATTTTTTTCAACGACGGTCCAATATCGGGTGATGTCATCGGTCAGGATCACGCCGATGGGATCGAATATGCCGGACCAGAAGCGCTCCAGCGAACGCCGGGCAAAGAAGATCGTGAAGCTGATCAGATAAATCATGAACAGGGCCACGCCCTGTAGATAAACCACAAAGATTTTGCGGGAGAGAGCGGAAACCGCAAAAAATAACGATCCCAGGAAAAAGATCTGGACGACGAGGATGGAGAAAAACGGCTGCAGGTAGAAGCTTACCAGGTTCGGCCCGATGCGCGCGTGGTCTGTCCATGGCGCGAATGTGCCCAGATACGTCCCTAGAATGGTGCCAGAAAAGGCAAAGACTGTCGCGACGAAAGAACCCGACCAACGTCCGCCCAAGTACGCGAATTTGGAGATCGGCTGGGTAAAAAGGATCTGATAGGTGTCACGCTGAAAATCACGAAGAATCGAGGTTCCGAAGATCGCGGCAATCACGATGATGCCGAAAAAAGCCGCGAAAACGTCATTGAAGGTATTGGCATACGGACCGTTCAGCAGGATTTTGCCATTCCCAGCGCCGATCGGGCCGAAACTCTCAGACGCGACGCAGAGGAAAGAGAACGTCAACCAGAGGATGAAATAAACGTAGGTTGAGAGGCTATTGAATCGGAATTTGAGCTCGAAGGTGAAGAACTCCCAAAAGAGCGCCATGGTAAATCCTCTGAAGCCTCCTCAGTTCGGACGCTGATTTTTGCCCTGTCCCGAGAGTTGCAGGAAGTAAACGTCTTCCAACCCGGAGTCGACTACACGGAACCCCTCGCCCGGCAAGGCATTCGCGAAGACGCGCACCTCGTGCTGGCCGCCGACCAGATGAGTCGAAATCACATGAAGCTGCTTTTCGATCGCGTGTAACTCGTCATCGGTACTGGCCACTTTCGACCAGATCTTGCCGGCGAGGCCGGCGAGCGCGTCATTGGGAGCGCCTTCCAGCAGCAACTCGCCCGACGCGATGATCGCCATGCGCGAGCAAAGCTCGCGGACGTCGTCCACGATGTGCGTGGACAAGATGACCGTCACCTCGCGCCCGATGGCAGCCAGCAGATTAAGGAAACGGTTGCGCTCGGCAGGATCCAGGCCCGCCGTCGGCTCGTCCACGATAATCAACCGGGGATTGGCCAACAAAGCCTGGGCGATGCCGAAGCGCTGCTTCATGCCGCCCGAGTAGGTGGAAAGAGCCTTCTTCCGGACGTCCCATAGATTGGTCTGCTGGAGCAGAACCTCTACCATCTCCTTGCGCTCGCCGGCCGCCGTCACTCCTTTTAGAACGGCAAGATGATTGAGCATGTCCACGGCGGAAAGCTTCGGATAAACTCCA
>JASICF010000352.1 GCA_030044775.1 Candidatus Sulfotelmatobacter sp.
TTCGAAGCCGCTTGGCGATGCGGATTCCAGCCGACAACCTCCTAGATGTCCTGGGTAACTTTGGGACAATGACCTCGGTAATCTTGCCGTAAAGGCAACTCCGCCGCATACTCGCCTCACCTACCACAGAACCTGGGAGACGGGGTTGGGAGTGGCGATTAGGGTCACCACTTTTGACCCCGATTTTTTTTGGTTCCTTCTCTTGGCGTCATTCGATTCCGTTGTCTCACCGCGATCTTCCAATCATCGATTCGCTGATCGGCTTCTCCAGATTCGGGTTCGGCTCTTTGATTTGCTGCGGGTGGAATGCCCCTCGGCGTGCAACTCAGAGCGGTTCGGTTACAATCCAAATATCTACTCTCAGAAATCCTATGTTGTGAGGAAACATGAGAATTTGTTTATTCCTGATCTCTGTGGTGTGTCTCTGTTCTTTTTCTCTCGCGGATGAGAACGGTGCAACGAAGGCTGCCGACCGTGTGCAGGCCGCAGCCGAAGTCCTGAACGAAATTCAGGCAGCTCCAGACAAAGGCATTCCCCAGGATGTCTTGCGTTCGGCCCAGTGCGTGGGCGTGGTGCCGTCGATGCTGAATGGCGCCTTCATCATCGGCGCGAAATACGGCAAAGGGCTGGCGAGCTGTCGTACTCCAAAAGGATGGAGTTCGCCGGCATTTTTCAGAGTCGAGGGAGGCAGTTTCGGTTTTCAGGCCGGTGGGCAAGCCGTGGATTTGATCATGCTCATCATGAACAAGGATGGGATGCGGCACCTGCTTTCGAGCCAGTTTGAATTGGGCGCCGACGCGTCGGTGGCAGCCGGTCCGGTAGGGCGCGATACTGCCGGAGATACGGACTGGAAAATGCGTGCTGAGGTGTTGACTTATTCTCGCGCGCGGGGATTGTTTGCCGGAGTAAGCCTGAATGGCGCCGTTATCAAGCAGGATAAGCCGAGCACGCGGGAATTCTACGGGCACATGGTTTCGTTCCCGGCGTCTCTGAACGGAGAAGTGGAACCTCCGGCAGCTGCCAATGCGTTTTTAACTTCATTGTCCAACTGGGCGCAGGCAGCGGCGAAGTAGAGTGGTCGTTCCAGCGCCGATCTCAAAGGCGGGTTCCTCGCTGCGACAGGAATGGCATCGCGTTTCACTCAAGGCTGCAATCTGCTTTCCGCGGGCCGTGACGTTTGCAAATAATTTCTGACGGTGCTACCGTCACGCTTCCCCGATGCGGCAGCGACTCGAGTACGCGGCGGCGTGGCCATTTATCAAAATTCTGGGAATCCTGCCCCGCCCTCTCGCACGCGCTGCAGGCATCTCTCTGGCCTGGCTTGTATATCTCCTTCACTCGCGCTTGCGCCATGTTGGTATGCGCAATCTTGCGCTGGCATTTCCTGAAAAAAGCAATGCAGAACGGGCGCGGATTTTGCGGGAAGAGTTCACGTCGCTTGGACGCCAACTGGCTGAAGTTTGCCACTTTCCAAAATACACCGCCGGGAACGTCGACGAGATCGTGGTTTACGACGGATTCGAAAACTTTGAGCGGGCGTGCGCGCAAAAGAAAGGGGTGCTTTTTCTCACCGCGCATTTTGGCGGTTGGGAGCTTTCGGCATTTGCCCATTCGCTGCACGGCCATCCCATGCACATCGTGGCGCGGGGATTGGACAATGTGTACCTCGACCGTCTGGTAACGAGATATCGCACGATGCACGGGAACCGGATCGTAGACAAAGATGATTTTGTGCGGGGATTGCTCGCCGCGATGAAATCTGGCGAAGCCGTCGGAATATTGATGGATACAAACATGACGCCGCCGCAGGGTGTGTTCGTGGATTTTTTTGGCATTCCCGCGTGCACTGCGAGCGGCCTGGCTCGCATTGCGCTTCGCACCGATGCTGCCGTCGTGCCCGGATTTACCATCTGGGATGCGCAACTGGGCAAGTACCGGCTGCGATTCGATCCCGCACTGGATTTGACTCGCAGCGGCAATCTCGAAGCAGATATCCAGGCCAACACGCAGCAGTTCACCCGCGTGATCGAAGATTACGTGCGCCAATATCCCGATCAATGGTTGTGGGTGCACCGCCGCTGGAAGACGCGGCCGGCAGGCGAGCCGCCGTTATACTGATAAACTTCGCCGGTTTTCGTTCCCGATGATCGAGCCCGGCGGAAGTCTTGCTCGAGCCAGTTGAGGGCGCAGCATCAAGCGCATGAAGCAGCGAAATTGGAAATCCGCGCCTCGGCATAATCGCCGCAAAGATCCCGCCGGAATCGGCACGCGAGCCGTGTGGGCGGGTGAGAACATCGAGCCCTGGCAGCGCGCAACCCAAGTCCCAGTCGCGCTCAGTGTCTCGTATGGTTACGACAACCTCGACGAGTGGGCCCAGGTGGCTCTCGGACACGCGCGCGGCCACATCTATGGCCGGAACACGAATCCCACCGTCGCTGCCTTCGAAGAAAAAGTAAGACTTCTCGAGGGTGCCGAAGCCGCAACCAGTTTTTCAAGCGGCATGGCCGCCATCAGCAATACTCTGTTCACTCTCTTATCGCCCGGCGACCGCGTGGTTTCGGTCAAAGACACGTACGGTGGAACGAACAAGCTATTTGTGGAGTTTCTCCCGCGGTTCGGGATCGATGTGTGCTTGTGCGACACCACCGACCATCGCGGGATTGAAGCGGCAATTGGCGAGGGCTGCAAGGTTCTGTATCTCGAAAGTCCGACAAATCCAACCATAAAAGTGGTCGATATTGCCCGGCTCGCCGCTTCTGGTCGTCGGCAGGGTGCGACCGTTGTGGTCGATAATACCTTTGCCACGCCCATCAATCAGCAACCGCTGGAGCTAGGCGCCGATCTGGTGATTCACAGCGCGACCAAGTTTCTCGGCGGTCACGCCGATGCGCTGGGCGGCGTGGTTTGCGGAACGGCAGATCTGGTCGCGAAGATTTACCACTTCCGCGAAATCACCGGGGCTTGCCTGGACCCCATGTCTGCGTACTTGCTGCTCCGCGGTATGAAGACGCTGCATCTCCGCATCGCGCGGCAGAACGAAAGCGCGATGAATATCGCGCGATTTCTGGAAGCGCATCCCAAGGTCGAGCGGGTTTTTTATCCTGGATTGAAGTCGCACGAGAATCACGAGATCGCTCGCCGGCAAATGAGCGGCTTCGGTGGTGTGTTGAGTTTCGCGATTCGCGGCGGGTTCGACGCTGTGAAATCATTTCTGCCGCGGCTCAATTACGCTCATCTCGCCGCGAATCTGGGCGCTGTGGAAACCGTCGCGGGGCCGCCGGCGACCACCAGCCATGTGGAATCGACGAAGCAGGAGCGAGCGGCCGCCGGCATTCCCGAGGCGCTCATCCGCTATTCGGTTGGAATTGAAGATGCCGACGATCTGATCGCCGATCTGCGCCACGCGCTGAAATCGGTGGGAAAAAAATCCAACCCCAAACGCAGAACACGACAATAGTAGAATTAATCAAAAGAGGTGTGGAAATGCCGATTTTTGAGTATGTCTGCGAGTCGTGCCATCATCGTTTTGAAGCCCTGGTTTACGGGCGCGAAAAGGCCGCTTGTCCGAAGTGCGAAAGCAGAAAGCTGGTTCCGCAATTGAGCGTCTTTGCGGTGTCGACGAAGGGTGCCTCCAGCGGCGCCAGCGTGTCTTCCGGCCCCTGCGGAACGTGCGGTGATCCACGCGGGGCGGGTGCTTGTTCGCTTGGCGATTCCGACTAGCTGAATTATTCGATCGAATGCTTCTGCGCCGGTTAATTGCGC
>JASICF010000353.1 GCA_030044775.1 Candidatus Sulfotelmatobacter sp.
GGGTGATAGGACGCGAGTAACACCTTACCATCGGGCATGCGGTAATGGGCGCCATGTTTGAAGAGGTAAGGACGGCGGACCGGCAACATCTTTTTGCGTTTCAAGTAATTGAGATAGGCATCGAATCCGATCTTGCCCAGCGCGACGACGACTCTTACCTTTTCTAATCCGGCAAGTTCCCGATCGAGAAAAAGCGAACACTCGGCAAGTTCCTGCGGCGTGGGCTTGTTTGCCGGTGGAGCGCAGCGCACGGCGGCCGTAATATAAAGGTCTTTCAGCTCGAGTCCGTCCTTGCGATCGGTGGCGTTGGGCTGGTTGGAGAATCCGGTTTCGTACAGGACCGGATACATGAATTTGCCGGAAGCATCGCCGGTAAAGGGGCGTCCGGTGCGGTTGGAGCCGTGCGCGCCAGGAGCGAGACCCATGATCAGGACGCGCGCGTTGGGATCGCCAAATCCGGGCACCGGCTTGCCCCAATACTCGCAATCGAGATAAGCGCGGCGCTTCACGCGGGCGATCTGCTCGCGATATTCGACGAGACGCGGGCAGCGGGTGCACGCGATGACTTCGCGGTTGAGGAGGGTCAGCCAGTGGGGAATTTTGTGGTTCGCAAGCGGTTTGCGACTGTGCGAGTCTTCTGGCACGGACGAGGTAAACCGGGAGAGCATCGACTGATCTTATCAAGCGACGTGAATCGGGAGTTGCCCCACCCTGTCGCAAAAGACGCGACAAGGGTGGGGCAACCTGCAACGACTGATCTTACTCAAGCGATGTGAATCGGGAGTTCACCCACCCTGTCGCGAAAGGCGCGACAAGGGTGGGGCAACCTGCGACGCGGGTGGGGCAACCTGCAGAACATCGATTACAAGCCAGAATCGACTTGAACCAACCCCCCATGTTGTCTACAGTGTTTACCCTAGATCGACACGGGATCGGTGTCGATATCATACGAATAAACTCTCTGCGCCCCTCTCGGTCTGATAGGAAGTGAAAGAATGGAACGCTCATCTACCGTCGGGATGCGGGAAGTGACTCGCCAGGTTCCCAAAGAGAAATCAGCAAAAGTGCGCTATTCCGTGGCGGTGCTGGTTGCCGTTGCCGCGCTGGCGCTGCGGTTCCTGCTGGCGCCGCTATTCGGAGCACACGCTCCGTTCGTGACCTTTTGGGCGGCGATTATTTTTGCGGTGTGGTGGTGCGGAACGGGACCGTCGATCATTACCGCGTCGATCGGGTTGCTTTCTGGATGGTATTGGTTTCTCACGCCGGCTCACTCATTCGTACTGGAGGATCCGAAGAGTGAGGTCTCAATCATTAGCGGATTCTCAGTGTTGTCGGCCCTGGTCATCGTTTTCGGGCACGTGGAGCGGCATTCACAAACCAAATTGCAGAAACTGGAGCAACAGCAACGACGGCTAAAAGAAGAAGCTGTCGCCGCTACGGCCAAGTTCCGCGCTCTGTTCGAACAAACCACGCAGTTTGCCGGCGTCATGACCCTCGACGGCACCATCGTCGATGCCAACCGCTTATGTCTCGAAGTTTGCGGCTATCGCGCCGAAGAAGTGCTGGGCAAACCTTTCTGGGAGACTGCGTGGTGGCGCAATCATCCTGAGTCGCAGGAGAAAATCCGGGCAGCGACTCCTAGAGTGACGGAAGGCATTCCGTACCGCGAAAGCCTTCTGTATTCATTTGCGGACGGCAGCGAACACATCGTAGATTTCGCGCTGTATCCAATCCGCGACCCCGAAGACAAAGTTCTATTCCTCCATCCGACCGGGGTGGACATCACCGATTTGAAGCGCGTAGAGACCGAACTTCGGCAGTCGCAAGGAGAACTGGAGCGAAGAGTGGAAGAGCGCACGCAGGCTCTTGCGACAAGCCTGGCAAACCTGGAGTCTGAAATCGCGTTGCGCAAGGTGACGGAAAAATCCTTGCGCGAACTCTCCGCCCGAACGCTTCGCCTGCAGGATGAAGAGCGGCGGCGTTTTGCGCGCGACCTGCACGACAGCACGGGGCAGACGCTGGCCGCATTAAAGTTGAGCCTGGCATCGCTGACGCAAATCATTTCGGGGATCTTGAAAGCGCCGGGACTGCTGGATGATCTGGATGCGCTGGCGGAACAGGCGCTGACGGAGATTCGCACTACGTCTCACCTGCTGCATCCGCCGATGCTTGATGAGGTTGGATTTTCGTCGGCCGCGCAATGGTATGTGGACGGCCTCAGCAAGCGAAGCGGTATCAAGACGAATCTGGAGCTTTCGGTTCGCCCGCCACTGACAAAGGATGAAGAGCTGGTGTTTTTCCGCGTGCTGCAGGAGAGTCTGACGAATGTTTTGCGGCACTCGGGCAGCCAGGTGGTGGACATCCGGCTTAATGCGGATGAGAAAGACGCCATTCTTTCGATCCGAGATTACGGAAAGGGTATCCCTCCGCACACACTGGATAGTTTTCGGCAGACAGCTGCGGGGGTCGGCGTGGGGTTGGGGGGGATGAAGCAGCGGATCCGCGAACTGGGCGGACATCTTACCGTGGAGAGCGACGAGAAAGGAACCTGTGTCACGGCGACCCTGCCCTTAACCAAGGTCGCGCCCGCCAACGAACCAGAAGCCGAAGACCGAACGATTGCCGCAGACTGAATGACGATCCCGCGCATTTTAGTGAAGGCAGGTTTCTCCCCGCTAATTTGCCGATTCTGCTCAAGCCGAGACCGGATTTAAGTGCGTCCCAGCCGCCAGCGTAATAAGCTATCTGGGGGACGTACTTTTCAGGTTGTTCATCGATCTGTGCAAATACAGTGTTTACCGTATGCGAGAGTGCATGTGGCGAAAATAATATCGATGATGTTGCAGACTGAGTCTATAAGATAGTCGAGAAAAATCACCGGCATCCTAATTCCCCCGCCGCGGTGCTGATGTTCTGGAGGAAAGTGATTTGATGATTGGAGTTCACAAACCCATTGAGGAGGCCCTGGAGGAGAATGCGCGGCTGCTTGATTTAAGCAATGACGCGATTCTCGTGCGGGACACTTCAGATCGAATCACTTTTTGGAACAAAGGCGCGAGCGAGATGTATGGCTTCAGCCGGGAGGAAGCAATCGGCCGCGTAAGCCACGATTTGTTGCGCACCGAGTTTCCCGAGCCACTGGAATCGATCAAGGAGATGTTGCTGCGAGACGGGCATTGGGCAGGAGAACTCCGGCACACTTGCGCGACGGGCGCCATAAAAATCGTTTCTACCCGCTGGGTGGTTGAGCGCGATGCATCCGGAACGATCCGTTCGATTCTTGAATCCAACCGTGACATCACCGAGGTCAAACGAGCCGAAGAAACGCAAAATC
>JASICF010000354.1 GCA_030044775.1 Candidatus Sulfotelmatobacter sp.
GCGGCTAACTTCCTTCTCCAGCAGGCGAGCCATTTGATTGGCGTGCTCGGCACTTTTACGCCAAAGGTCGCCGCTGAGGAGGGCTTCGAACTGAGCGGCTATAAATCGCATCTTTGAGGCCAGTTGCATCGACTGCTTCCGCAGAAAAAGAAAATCGCGGCTGAGTTCGCGACGAAAAAACACGACCGCTTCTCCACCGAGGATGCCGTTTTTCGTCCCGCCAAAAGAAAGCACATCGACCCCCAAATCGCGCGTCGCCTGCCGCAAATTCTGCCCGAGCGAAACCGCAGCGTTGGCGATGCGCGCGCCATCCACATGGAGAAACATATCGTGCTCGTGGGCAAAACGGGCAAGCTCCTGAATTTCTTCCGGCTTGTAAACGGTGCCCATCTCAGTTGCCTGCGTAATCGAAATCACCCGCGGCTGGGAATGATGCTGGTCGCCGACACCGTGATACGCTTCGCGCACAGAATCCAGCGTGATTTTTCCATCGTGATGCGGCAGCGGAATCAGCTTGCAGCCGGTAAGTTTCTCGGGTGCGCCGCATTCGTCCACATAAATGTGAGCATAGGAACTGCAAAGCACGGAATGGAACGTTCGGGTGAGCGATTGCAGGCTGAGCACGTTCGCCCCTGTTCCATTGAAAGTGAAGAAAACTGCAATGTCAGCCCCGAAATGCTCTTCGAACTTCTTGATCGCCGAGCGCGTAAAAGGGTCATCCCCATAGGCCACTACATGGCCATGATTGGCGCGGGCAATCGCTTCCAATACCCCAGGATGAACACCGGCATTGTTGTCGCTGGCAAAGCTGCGCGACGGTGCGGAATTTTTCTCCATAGCGCAACAATGTAGCAGAGTGCGATGATAGTGAGGACGGGATGAATCGCGGCCCGGTGCGACCTTCTCTATTTGTTCACTGAAAGCGTTTTATTTTTTTGCGTCGAAGCGTGGCCGAGTTGAATCTTGTAGGTACGTCTAACGGTCTGCGGCCTCGGCCGTCAAAACATTCCAGAGGTGCGGCGGGAAATTTATGTCCAAGATTAGGTGTGCCAATTGGGGTGCTGTTCTGCTGCTTCTCGCGCTTCTGGCGGGCATGCTGGCGTGCTCAGGCAATCAACCGCAGAGCGCGCAAGCCGCTGATCCGCCGGCCATGCCGGTGAAGGTGCTGGAAGCGCGCAATAGCGCGGTCGACGATGCCAGCGAGTATGTAGCCACGCTGAAATCGCGGGATTCGGCCGTGATTATGCCTCAGGTCGAGGGCCAGGTCACCAACATATTTGTCCACTCTGGCGACGCCGTGAGCGCCGGCTCGCCTTTAATGGAGATCGATCCCCTCAAGCAGCAAGCCACCGTAAAAAGCCAGCAAAGTTCGCTGGCGGCGCAGCAAGCCAATCTGAGTTGGGCGCAACAGCAATACGACCGCGCCAAGGGTCTTTACAGTGCCGGCGTGGTAAGCAAGCAGGACCTCGATCAGGCGAAGTCCACTCTCGATTCCGCACAGGCGCAATTGGAATCGCTCAACGCGCAAGTCAGTGAACAGGAAGTGCAGCTCCATTACTACAAAGTGGTGGCCCCACGGAACGGAGTAGTCGGGGATATTCCGGTGCGTGTGGGCGACCGCGTCACTACCTCGACTCAACTGACCACGGTAGATAAGCCCGGCAGTCTTGAAGTTTACGTCTACATACCCATCGATCATTCTTCGCAGCTCAAGATGGATTTGCCCGTGCAAGTGCTTTCCAGCGACGGCAAAGTGCTCTCCGACAGCCGTGTCAGCTTCATTTCCCCGCAAGTGGATAACACAACTCAAACTGTGCTGGTGAAGGCCCGGGTCGCCAACAACAACGATGCGTTGCGGCAGTCCCAGTTCATCCGCGCCCGGGTCATCTGGGGAACACACCACAGTCCGGAAATTCCCATTCTTGCCGTTTCCCGGCTGGCCGGCCAGTATTTTGCCTTTGTAGCTGAACCGGAAAAGGGCGCTTATGTTGCGCGCCAAAAGCCCATCGAAGTGGGCCAGACGGTGGGCAACGATTATGAAGTGCGGAGTGGCATCAAGCCGGGCGATAAGATTATTGTTTCCGGTACGCAGTTTCTGCTCGATGGAGTGCCGGTGATTCCGCAAAGCTAAGAATCGGGTTTCAATCAAGCAAGAAACACCAGCAGTTGGCGAGACGCACTTGGCGGCGGGAGTGTCGCGGTGATTTTGTGTCGGAACAACGCCTCTTTGACAGTTACAAAGTGCTGAAGGCATGAAGTAAAAGCGAAGATCAGGCTTCGCCTTTCTATGTTTGCTAAATTCTTCATCCATCGTCCGGTGTTTGCGACCGTGTGCGCCTTGCTGATTGTTTTGGCAGGCACCGCCGTAATTCCAACCCTCCCGATCGCACAATTTCCCAACCTGGCGCCTCCGCAGGTTGGGGTGTCGAGTGCTTATATCGGCGCCAGCGCGCAAACCGTGGAGAGCGCAGTTACTATTCCGCTGGAGCAGCAGATCAACGGCGCCGAGGGCATGAAATACATGACCTCGACCAGCGGCAACGATGGATCGAGCAACATCACGGTCACTTTCGATCTGTCGCGCGATCCCGATCTGGCAACGGTTGACATTCAGAACCGGGTCAACACTGCACAGGGACGCATTCCTGCCGCCGTGAAAGCCGTCGGCATCACCACAGCGAAGAGTTCGCAGAATTTTGTCTTTGGCGCAGCCATCGACTCCGATAACAACAGGTACTCGACGATATTCATGTCGAATTATCTCGACATTTACGTTCGTGACGCTCTCAAGCGAGTTCCCGGCGTGGCCGACGTGATCATTTTCGGAGAGCGGAAATACTCCATGCGCTTGTGGCTCGACCCCGATCGGCTGGCTGGGCGGGGACTCACCGCGCCCGACGTGGTTAGTGCGCTCTCCGAGCAGAATGTCGAAGTCGCCGCCGGGCAGGTAGGGCAGCAGCCCGCTAAACCTGGCCAGCTATATCAGATCAGCGTGCGCGCCGTGGGGCGATTGAGCGAGGCCAGCCAGTTCGACAACATCATTCTGAAAACCAATGCCGACGGAACTTTGGTGCGCTTGCGGGATGTTGGCCGTGCCGAACTGGGCGCGGAAGACTACAGCTCCGATTTGCAATTCAACGGGCACGACTCAGTCGGACTTGGCGTCACCCAGCTTTCCACGGCAAACGCGCTTGATGTCGACCGGCGCGCCCTCGCCGAATTGAACCGGCTTGCAAAGCAATTCCCTCCCGGAATGCATTATCACCTCGCATTCGACGTCACCGACGCCGTAGGGGAATCGATCCGCGATGTGCTTTTCACCGTAGGTTTGGCGATCGCGCTCGTGATTCTTGTGATCTTTGTTTTCCTCGGCGATTGGAGGACGACAATGATTCACTTCATTGCCACTCCAGTTTCCCTGATCGGCACGTTCGTGTTTGTGAAATTGCTCGGGTTTTCGATCAACACATTGACCCTGTTTGGCATTACCCTAGCCACCGGTCTTGTGGTAGATGACGCCATTGTTGTCATCGAAAATATCGAGCGCCACATCGCCGGAGGCGAGCACGACTCTCACAAGGCCGCGGTAGCGGCGACGGCTGAGATTACTAGCGCCGTTATCGCCACATCCTTGGTGCTGGTTGCCGTATTTGTGCCCGTCGCGTTCTTTCCCGGAACAACGGGCATTCTGTTCCGCCAGTTTGCCCTGACGATTGCGTTTTCCATTGCCATCTCGGCTTTCAACGCGCTCACTCTTGCTCCCGCCCTAGCCGCAATATTCTTGGCCGGGCCCCACGGGCAAAAATGGTGGTGGCTGCGAAAATTTGACGAGGGCGTTCTGGCCATGACACGCGGATACCAGGCTCTGCTGCATCGCCTGCTGAATTACAGATTCGCCATGGTGGTGTTGTTTTTCGCCGGACTGGGCGCTACTTATGTGGTGCTGAAACACGTGCCCACGGGCTTCGTTCCGGATGAGGACCAGGGGTATTTCATAATCGTGATTCAGGCGCCCTCCGGGGCGTCGCTGCAATATACGAAGGACATCGGGAAGCGCGTCTCCGCTCTATTGGCCGATGTGCCCGAATCGGAGGGTACCTTCTCGGTAGCCGGATTCGGTTTTGCCGGCAGCGCCGCCAACCAGGGAATTATCTTCGTCCCGCTAAAACCGTATTCGCAGCGGAAAGGCGAGGAGCACACTGCGAGCGCGATTCTCAACCGCATACGTCCGCGCATGTTTGCCGTCTCCGGCGCCATCATATTTCCCACGCTGCCGCCGGCAGTTAACGGACTGGGAAATTTTGGCGGCTTCCAGTTCGTGGTGCAGGACCAAGGTGCGCACACACTGCAGGAGCTTTCGGATGCGACACATCAGATTATTCAGCAGGCGGGGGCCCGCAATGATCTGGTCGGCCTGTACACGCCGTTTACGGCTAACGATCCGCAGTATGTAATCAATATC
Organism: Candidatus Sulfotelmatobacter sp.; assembly: GCA_030044775.1. GTDB lineage: Bacteria > Acidobacteriota > Terriglobia > Terriglobales > Acidobacteriaceae > Sulfotelmatobacter. Next base: position 4,463 of record JASICF010000354.1, read on the forward strand.
GATCGCGAGAAAGCGAAAAGCCTGCACGTGCCTCTCTCGCAGATTACCGACACGCTCGGTATCTACATGGGCTCGTCATACGTCAACGATTTCGATTTCAACAACCGTTCCTATCGCGTCTACGTGCAAGCCGACGAGAAGTTCCGCTCCACGGCGCAAGACATGAAGCAGTTTTACGTGCGCGCCGATACCGGAGCAATGGTGCCGCTGGAAAATTTAATCGATATCACGCAAACCACTACGCCGCAGGTGATCAGTCACTACAATCTGTTCCGCTCCGCGGAAATCGACGGTTCGGCCGCGCCCGGCTATAGTTCCGGCCAGGCGATCGCGGCGATGGATCAACTAGCCGGCAAGATGCCTCACGGCTTCGGCTACAGTTGGACCGGTCTCTCTCTCGAAGAGCTGCAGGCTGGCGGCACTTCGTTGATTCTCTTCGGCCTGGGTTCGTTGGTCGTGTATCTCACTCTTTCGGCGCAGTACGAAAGCTTTGTCCTGCCATTCATCGTGTTGCTCGCTGTGCCAATGGCTTTGCTGGGAGCGCTTGGCGCGCAATGGATGCGCGGCCTTCAGGATGACATTTATTGCCAGGTAGGATTGGTGATGCTGGTCGGGCTGGCCAGTAAGAACGCGATTCTGATTGTGGAATTCGCCGAACAATTGCGTGGGCGTGGTATCCCGCTTCTCGAGTCGGCGATTCAGGCCGCAACCATTCGCTTGCGGCCGATTCTCATGACGTCCCTGGCTTTTATTCTTGGTGTCGTCCCCCTCGTCTTCGCCACCGGCGCAGGTGAAAATGGTCGCCATTCGGTAGGAACGACGGTTTTCGGCGGGATGATTATGTCGACGGTTCTGAATCTTTTCTTCATCCCCGTTCTTTACCTGATCATCGAGGGCTGGCGAGAGCGCGGCGGAAAGGCGGTCACACATCGGCACGAGGCATAGGCTGATGTCGTCTTATCCGCGAAAGCCGATGGCTCCGAGGCTGGTAATGGCCCAGTTTGACTTTCGAACCGTACAAGGCGTCATCCCGAGGCGCCCGCGTTCTTACCAGCGGGCCGAGGGATCTCCCGTGGCACACAGCGTCGTTGCGAAGATGCCATCGGAAATTCAAACTGAGCCACTACCCCGAGGCTTCGCACGTTGACTATCCCAGGGGCGTGGGCGAAAATGATGGTGCGGTTTCTCGCGTTTTGAGTCGCAAAAGCGTTGCCAATCGTGGGCCTGTGGCGCAGCTGGGAGCGCGCTTCCATGGCATGGAAGAGGTCGTCGGTTCGATCCCGACCAGGTCCACCAAACTCCGGCGCTGTCCGCTCCCCACATAAAAGCTTCTTCGATTTTTTTTCCGCCTGCCGGCCGGGAACGGACTTTTCACTGCACTTATGTTTCTCGGTTCAAGATTTTGGGGTTGGCCGCTGGCCGCGCAATTTTTTCGAAACAATTCTGCTCCTGAAAAATTCCAATTGGGCAACCAATTCGCTGCCGTCATCTTCCATACATAAGGTAGCAGTGAACTTGTGTGCGTTTGGCCCTCATCTTGCGCTTGCCGTGTAGGGTATTGGGGCGGCGCGAATTGACACATTGGCCGGTGGGTTTCTAAGATATTTTTATCGCATCGTTCCGATGCGTTTCAGCCCAGCGGTTGAGTATTCTCACAGTTGACCAGACATTCCTATGATTTCCGTAAAAGCGCTTACCAAGCGTTACGCCGGCGTCACCGCCGTCGATCAAATCTCATTTGAGGTAGCCAAAGGCCAGATCGTAGGATTTCTCGGCCCCAACGGCGCTGGAAAAACCACCACCATGCGCATGCTCACCTGTTTCTTGCCCCCCACATCGGGTGGAGCGACGGTGGCCGGGTTTGACGTTCTCGATCAGCCGCTGCAGGTGAAGAAGCGAATCGGTTATTTACCGGAAACCCCTCCCATCTATCCGGAGATGGGAACGGTCGAATACCTTAAGTTCGTCGGCAAGCTGAAGGGTCTGCGCGGCGCGGATTTACAAAAACGCGTCGATTACGTTTGCGACCGCTGCTCCATCGCCGATGTAAAAAAGAAGCTTCTCGGAAAGCTCTCCAAAGGTTATCGGCAACGGGTTGGCCTGGCGCAGGCCATCATTCACAACCCCGACGTCTTGATTCTCGACGAGCCCACCGCGGGCCTCGATCCCAAGCAGATCAACGAAACGCGTGACTTGATTAAAAGCCTGTCCGGCGATCACACCATCATTTTGAGCACTCACATTCTTCCGGAAGTCGAGCAGACCTGCGAGTACGTGATCATCATCAACAAAGGCAAGCTGGCCGCGACCGATTCGGTTCGCAATTTGCGGGCGCGCACGCGTGGTGCTGAGTCGGTGGTGATTGAAATCGGGGGACGCAGTGGCGCGGTCGAGGCGGCGGTTGTGCAGAACAAGCTCGAACAGATTCCCGGAGTAAGCCGCGCGCTCTGCAAGCAGCAAATTGATAACCGGATTGTGTTCGAAGTGGAAAGCCAAAAGGGCCGGCTGGTGCGGGGAGATCTGGCGCGCGCGGTGGTGGCTTTTGGATGGGATCTCAATGAACTTCGTCCCGCAGCCATGAGCCTGGAAGAAATATTCCTGCAACTCACGGGAAGCGAAGCGGCTGCTCAGAACGAAAACGAGAAAGCTCCGGTGGAGGAACTGCAGAAGCAATGAGGAATATTTGGATCATTTG
>JASICF010000355.1 GCA_030044775.1 Candidatus Sulfotelmatobacter sp.
CGGCTGGGATTGAAAGCCGCCGCAGTCTCATCGCAAGTCATCCAGCGAGACCGGCACGCGCAGTATCTCGCGACGCTGGCGGTTATTGCTTCCACGCTCGATAAGATCGCGACCGAGATTCGTCATCTGCAGCGCACCGAAGTGCGCGAGGCCGAAGAATTTTTCAGCGAAAAGCAAAAAGGATCTTCCGCCATGCCACACAAGCGCAATCCGGTCAATGCCGAGCAGATCAGCGGGTTGGCGCGCGTCGTTCGCAGCAATGCGCAGGCTGGTTTCGAAAATGTCGCCCTGTGGCACGAACGCGACATTTCGCACTCTTCAGCCGAGCGTGTCATTCTGCCGGACTCGACCACGCTGATCGATTATTTGTTGAGCAAGACCGCCAATCTTATCGATACGATGTTTGTCTATCCCGCGCGCATGAAGGCAAACCTTGAAAGCACCCGCGGGCTGATCTTCAGCGGCCAGCTTTTGCTTGACCTGGTCGAACATGGTGTCTCGCGTGAGGATGCTTACCGCATCGTGCAATCCCATGCCATGCGCGCCTGGAAAGAAGGACTCGATTTCCATGAACTGATACTCGCCGATAGAGAGATCACAACCAAAGTCCCCCGCAAACAGATCGAGCACGCTTTCGACCTGCAACGTCAGCTTAAGAATGTAGACAAGATTTTCACCCGCGTCTTCGGCAAACGGACGCCGAATCAGAGCAAGGGAAAGCGCCGGGCAGGCAGGCGACGGTAAGATTTTTCGCTTCCGGTTTCTGCCAGCCGCTTTCCGCAACTTTCTCTCCCACCCCGGGTTCATTCCATTACCACGCAATTAACCGTATGGTTAATTCGTAAAGTTATGTCAATGGGTCGGAGGTGACCTTATGACACGGAAGCGTCTCTTGAATATATTCCGATCGGTGCTGGCATCGGCCTTGCTGAACACGCCGCTTCTCGCGCAAGCAGCGCCCGCCGAGCGTTACGACACTCAAATTCAAACTAAGGTGGAGAAGAAGCTGGACGCAAAAAGCCAGTTTCGCAACGTCAAATCCAGCGTGGAAGACGGCATCGTCACGCTCACTGGGACGGTCGATCTCTACCAGCGCAAGCTCGATGCCGCGAAGCTGACTCGTAAGGTTTCCGAGGTGCAGGGCGTGCGCAATCTGATATCGATCGCGGGCCCGGATATTTCCGACGAACAGCTCGCGCAACAACTTGCCAAAAAGCTGACCTATGTTCGAGTCGGCTATGACAACACGTTCGACTATTTTGCATTGAGCGTGAAAGACGGCACAGTCACGGTCGCCGGAGACGATCGCACTGGCCTCGGCCGCGACGAGGCACTCGCCGACATCTATAACCAGCCCGGCGTGAAGGATGTCATCAGCCAGATCGCCGTCGAGCCGGCATCCATGTTCGACGACGGCCTGCGCGCCCGCACTGCGCGAGCCATTTACCGCGATCCGGTGTTGAGTAAATATGCCATCGATCCGGCGCATCCAATTCGCATCGTTGTTGTGAACGGCCACGTCACGCTCTGCGGCGTAGTCGACAGCGCGATGGAGAAAAACATCGCCGGAATTCGCGCCGGCCAAACTTTCGGCGCTTTCTCCGTCGAGAACAAACTGGAAGTGAGAGGAAGTTCAGATCAGCCGGGATTGTAAGTTGATGTAGCAGTGAAGCGGGCGCGGCGCAAGCCGCGCCTTTTTTATAGCCGGTTAATCAGGGACGCTACATACCCCGCCCCAAATCCATTGTCAATATTCACGACGCTCACGTTCGAGGCGCAGGAATTCAGCATGCCGAGCAAAGCCGTCAATCCCTTGAATGAAGCCCCATATCCAACACTTGTCGGCACGGCAATCACCGGAACTCCAACCAATCCTCCGACCACGCTGGGCAGCGCACCCTCCATGCCAGCGCACACAATCACTACCCGCGCCTTGGTCAGCGCTTCGCGATTTGCCAGCAGCCGGTGAATTCCTGCGACTCCGACATCGTAAAAGTGCTTTACTTCGTTACCCATGATTTCCGCGGTAACCACAGCTTCTTCCGCAACCGGAATATCACTCGTCCCCGCCGACACAACCGCGATGGTTCCCTTGCCATACATGCGAGGATCGCGTTGCAGAACGACGGCACGCGCCAGTTCGCGGTATTCCGCCCCCCGCACTTTCCTGTTTACCGCGGCAAACTGCTTCTTATCGGCATGCGTGGCCAAAACATTTCCGCCGTGCTTAGCCAGCCGTGCAAATATCTCCGCTGTCTGCGAAGGTGTTTTGCGCTCGCCGAAAATCACTTCCGGCATGCCCGCGCGCAGAGACCGATGATGGTCGACCTTCGCGAACCCCAGGTCTTCGAAAGGCAAATGCCGCAGTCGATCAACGGCTTCATCCGGGGCGAGTTTGCCCCGGCGCACCTGCTCGAACAATTTTCGGATGGATTCGGCGTTCATGATTCGGCGGAAAACCGCGCTCAAAACAGCGATTAGCCCAGCAGATTCCAGATTAGCATTGAACGGAGGCAGGGTTCCTAATCCCGGCTGGCGCGGGAGGCGGCACGAACACGGGCGATCACGGCGGTACACACTTTGCGGGCAAGCCCTGGCTCATCGAGGCGTGCCAGGAACAATCTGCGCACTCCCGCAGGTTTCACTTTTCCCGCAAGATAGAAATCGTAGATCTGGCTTCCCAGGCGGTAGCCAAAATCTCGGGCGAGCGACTCGAATTTATCGGCATCGCCGCCAGCCTGGCTGGCGGCACGTTCACACGCTGCCCGCGATACCCCGGGAGCGCCCTCACAGTCAACCGCCGGCCGCGAAGGATAGAGCACACGCGAGCCGAAATAAGCGACCGCACTTTCTACAACCCGCCGGTAGAAGTCATCCCCGGCCAGCGCTGCCTCGCGCTCGCGCCCGCCGTCGATTCCTTGCCCACTTCGGCGTAACGGCAACCCTCGGCACGCATGATGCAGAAAGCGGGCCGCGTCTTCAGTGGCGTGCATCATCTGAAATTCGCGCACGTAAAATGCGTTCACCTGGGGGAGATAAGCGCAGCCCCGCTCTTCGACCCTCGCGAGCATGGTTTCGATTTGTTGTTCGCCAACTCCTTTGCGTGAAAGCAGACGGCGCAGTACTGCGTCTGAAGAATTGCCGTGAACTTCAGGCAGCAGATCGACCAGAAATTTCGGCTGCGTCCCGTTATGCGGTGAGTAGCGGTTGATTTCGAGAAATGCGGCCAGGCTGTCGATCAGGTTGTAGATCGTGGGAGCAAAGTCAGGACCGGTATCGCAGCGGCTCCACTGGTCGAGAAACAAGCGATAGCTTTCGTACTTTTCGAGCGGTGTTGCGTTGAAAACACAGAGCACGCCGTCGCACACCTGCACGGCCTCGACTTTATCAACCGACTCGCCTGCCGCATGCCAGTACAAGGCGTCAATATTCTGCAGGACCGTAAGAGTCTTCGTCTCCGGCATTTCCTTCTGCAAGGCCCTCGGCAAGTGCCCCGGCGCCAGATGCGATTCGCCGAACAGAACGAAGATTGCGGCGTTGGGATGCCGCTGGCGGATTTCGGCGACCTTCGCCGCCGCATGGCGATCGCGCGCCCCGATCTTGCGCAGGTTTTCGCGCGGCATGCAATCCAGCCCGTACAATCCTTCGCCGTGATCGCGGGCCGCTGTCAGCAATTCATAAAACGGAGCCCAATCGTAGCCCCAGTCGAGATCAAAGCGAATGCGTTGCCGCAGCTCTGCTTCGTCGATCTCACGACGCCACCAGTCGTCCAGGATGTGCTGATCGCGCGCGAAAATAGTCTCGACGCCGAGGACCACCGGACGGTCTCCCGCCAGCGCGCGCTGCTCCAATAACGAAGCTGCATAGCGCTGCGCACCGGGCAGTGCGTGGTAATCGCCGATCAGAACCACGTCGGCCGCAAACAGCGCATTCCGCAGTTGTTGCGAATCGAGCAGCGAACTGTAACTGCGGAAGGCGCGGCTGAACTCTCGCAGATATTTTCGCCGGCTTTGCGAATCCTGGGCGCGGATTTCGCGCTCCACTCCCGCCAGCGCGTGGAGTTGTCCCGCGCTGCGCCGCGATCGCAAATTTGCTGTGGACGCCATTTTGTCAGCCGGAAACTTGACTGCGGTTTCTCAACTACCTATGCTCCGAATCGGAGCACCTTTGCCTAACCCGCCGCAGAATCTGACCATTGCCACCACTGGAGCCAGCGGTTCGCTGTTCCTGCGGCAACTTTTGCTGGCCGTCGAACATGATTCTCGAGTCAGCCACGTGAACTTCATCGCCTCTGACTCGGCTCTTCGAGTGCTGGCGGAAGAATTGCAGATTCACGGGCGTTCGAATCTCGTCGGCCAGATTCTTTTCGCAGACAAACGCCCCGCAAAAACCTCGGCGAAACATTCCGCCCGGGACGCGTCGAAACCCGGACCGCACAAGTTCAAAGAGCAGTCGAACGCCGATATCGGCGCCAACGTGGCCAGTGGTTCCTATCCCAGCGACGCCATGGTCGTCATTCCTTGCAGCGTCGGCACCTTGGCTCGAATCGCCAACGGCATTGCCTCGCACTTGATCGAGCGCTCCGCCGATGTTTGCCTCAAAGAGAAGCGCCCGCTAGTTCTCTGCGTTCGCGAAACGCCGCTCAACAAAATCCACATCCGCAACATGTACCGGGCTGCCGATACTGGCGCGACGATCTTTCCGCTTATTCCCGCCTTCTATTACCGACCCGCGAGTTTAGATGAGCTGGCTCGCGAATTTGCCAACCGCGTGCTCGCCCATCTCGGCCTTCCTCAAGCCCATGCGTTTCGCTGGAAAGGCTGATCGCTCAGCAACTTGCGCGTCTACACGGAAAAACGTGGCCATTTTGGGGAAAGATCGGCCAAATCTAGGGGAATCTCTAGGGTAGAAAACTAAAGGCGCAGGTCACAGATATCCGGTGGCCATGTACGGCGGAGCGCAAAAGCGATACAGATGTCGTCGTTTCAAATTTGCCGAGATTTCCAAAGCGACGTTTGCCCTCGCTTGGCGTAGAATTCTGCAAATTTCCCGCAAGGATGATCATGCTGGCGAGCTTGCGACGATCCGGACCGGTTCAAAAGAGTTTCGCTTCCAGGAAATTCCGATTTCCCCCGCTGTCAGTATGTGCGGTCTTTCTGGCATTCGCAGTTACCGCCCGCGCAGACGCACAGAATCCTTTCGGCAATGACCCTAAAGCAGCCAAGGCCGGCGAATACGAGTTCCGCATCAACTGCGCTCTTTGCCATGGGCTGGGGGCTCGTGGCGGCGGGCGCGGACCGGATTTGACTCGCGCACGAAAAAAGCGCGCCCATGACGATGCTGAAATGTTTGCGATTATCAGCAACGGCATCGCGGGCACCGCCATGCCTGCCAACGGAACCAACGGCCAGGGCGTGGGGATGACCGATGAAGAAATCTGGCAGATCGTTACTTACATTCGCAGCCAGGAAGTTAAAGCTCCGGCCAAGCCAACCGGCAATGCCGCTCACGGCAAAGAACTTTTCTATGGCGACGCCAATTGTTCGCTTTGTCACATGGTCGAAGGCAAGGGCGGGCGCATCGGTCCCGATCTCAGTTCAGTTGGCGGGTCGCGCACGCGCGAAGCAATCGTCGATTCCGTGCGCAATCCCAGCAACCGTCTGGCCTGGGGATTAACCGAAGCGACCAAAGAGTTCCCTCAAGAATACGAAACCATCACGGTCGTAACGGCCGACGGAAAACAAATCAAGGGCGTGGCGCTCAACGAAGACAACTTCAGCGTGCAGATCATGGATATGAATGAGCAGATTCACCTGCTGGAAAAAGACAAGCTGCGCTCGTTCCGCAAGAGCCGCGAATCGTTGATGCCGGTGTATACGCCGGAATTGCTGAGCGACAAAGACCTCAATGACGTCGTGGCGTTCCTTGTGAGCGTAGGTGCGAAATGAATCGCCGCAGATGGATCGATCTTTTCTCCTTTTGCCTGGCAATCTGCCTTTCAGCAACGCAAGGGAAATCTCAAGTCACCGCCGACCGTCTTCTTCACTCCTCTAAAGAGCCACAGAACTGGCTCACGTATTCCGGCGATTATTCCGGACGCCGGTTCAGTTCTCTCGATCAGGTAAATATGAAGAATGCGCATTCGCTCGTCGCAAAGTGGGTTTACCAAACCGCCGCAACGGGCAAGCTGGAAACGACTCCGCTGGTGGTCGATGGCATTCTTTACGCGACCGCGCAAGACGATCGCACCTTCGCTCTCGACGCCCGCACCGGGCGGCCAATCTGGATGTATCAGCACGAAGTCCCCGCCGATATTCGCCCCTGCTGCGGGCATGTGAATCGCGGGCTGGCGATCCTGGGCGACAAGGTTTTTCTTGGGACCCTCGATGCTCACGTGATTGCGCTCGATTCGAAAACCGGCAACGTGATCTGGGATGTTGTCGCGGCCGATTATCGCAAGGGATACAGCTTCACCGTCGCTCCACTCGCCGTGAAGAACCTCATCATCAGCGTATCCGGGGGCGAGTATGGCGTGCGCGGCTTCATCGACGCCTACGACGCTGACTCGGGCGAGCGCAAATGGCGCTTTTACACCGTACCCGGTCCTGGCGAGCCGGGACATGAAACATGGGAAGGCAATTCCTGGAAAGTTGGCGGCGCGCCCGCCTGGAACACCGGAACCTACGATCC
>JASICF010000356.1 GCA_030044775.1 Candidatus Sulfotelmatobacter sp.
CCGGTGGAGTCATGCTCATCCCCAACGGCATCGGCTCAAGCACCATCGAGTTCGCCCTCGCGAATGGAAAGGATGGAAATCTCTACATCATCAATCGCGCTGATCCCGGCGGCTACAATGGTCCCAGCGTCGACACGTGCCCGCTTTCGTCCGGAACGAATTTGAATTATGAAACGGTGGCCGCGTCGACCCAGGAGTTTTATAGCACGGCTGCATTTTGGAACCAGAGTGTCTACTCCGTAGCCAATAGCTCGCCGCTGCAGAAGTTCACCGTCAGCGGAACTGCCTGCAGTCCTGGGCCGGTTTGCAGCACTCCCGTGGCCGCTTCCGGGACCAGCTTTGTTTTCGGCACAATTCCTGTAGTTTCTTCGAACGCGGACGTGAATGGTACGGGTATCGTCTGGGCAGTCGACGGGAATGGATGGCCTACCGGAAGCGCAACCTCACATCCCCAACCGGCAGTCGTGTATGCCTACGATGCTCAGCACGTCCAATCGAATAAGCTTCCCTTGTTGTGGAACAGCACGCAATGCCCCACCCGAGACGGCGCTGGAAACGCAACTAAATTCGTTGTGCCCACGGTCGCCAATGGCAGGGTTTTTGTAGGTACGATGGATCCAACCGATCCTACGAATACAGAGGGACGGCTTGATGTTTACGGGGCGAACAGCAACACCTGCGATTAGAGCAGGTGTTGCTAAAGCAAGCTGAAAGCAAAGTGGCCGCCCCGGCGGGTGCGATTTGACCGAGCCGGGAGCGGCGAACGAATCTTGTCTAGAGTCGGTCAATCGTAGGCCAATCGGTAATTCCCCAATCTGTGTCAAGGCGCCAATCACGCGTCATTTGGCCGCGCCGCTCTGGTAGGTCGTTGTGCCGAACCGGCGTCGAACTTCAAGCCGGCATATGCGCGCGCAGGAGAAGACGCCGAAATGCAGATTCGGCTCGGCGGCGACACCGCAGACAACCGAACTTGCAATCTCCCGGATTTTCTCCGATGAGACATGCACTGAGTCTGATCGGAATATTGCTTGTCGTTGGTAGCTTCGTCCCGGCGTGCTTGCGCACAGACGCGCGCCGCAAGTGCACCGCAACTAGAAACTCAATCAACCGTCGTGCTGGCTGCCGCCGAAGCGTTGTTGCCGTTCGCCGCGGTGGAGTTCACGGTGTTGCTGATCACCGAGCCCGATGCGGCGGTCACATTTACAACCAGCGTTATTTTGATTCGCGACCCTTCCGGCTGCGAACCGAGTGTGCACGTAACGGTGCCGCTTGCACCTTGCGCCGGCGCCGTGCAGGTTCCGGGACTGACTGTCACACTTTCAAACGTAGTTCCGGACGGCAGCGTGTCGGTGATCACCACGGCGCTGGCCGCATCCGGGCCCGAGTTTCCGCCCGCAATCGTATAGGTCAGCGCCGATCCGCTCGCAACTGTGCCGGGCGCTTTCAGCGAGACACTAAGGTCCGCCGTAGTGCTCATCTTGAAGGCGAAGGCATCGCTCATGCCCTCGCCGCAGGAATCGCAATGCGGCTGAAAAACGCCGCTGGTGGTGGGGAAATTGAAAGAGGTGGTCGTGCCAGAGACGAACGCATCGGCAAATTGATCCAGCGCAACGCGCATGCCGTTATCCGGACCGATACCGCCCAGATAGGTTGAGTAAGTCAAACCTGTTCCCTGCGGATTCAGCTTGGTCAGAAACGCATCGGTCGGGCCCCCGTTGAAAGTTCCCAGCAAAGCGTTGGCTACCGGAAAATTCAGAGAGTCGGTCTGGCCAGTGATATAAACACTGCCTCCGCCATCCACTGCCATCGACATTCCGGGATTCTCATCCAGGCTGCCGCCAAGATAAGTCGAATAGAGAAGGCCGGTTCCATTGAGCTTCAGCTTGGTGATGGTGACATCGCCACAGGTATTGGTACTACTCGGCACGCAACCGGAGGACATTCCTCCAAATGTGGTCTGGAACGCGCCTTTCGTGGTTGGGAAATCGGTCGAAGTGGTATTGCCGGAAACGTAGACCCCGGTTGTATCGATGGCCACACCAGCAGCGTAGTCATAGGCGCTGCCGCCCAGGAAAGTCGAGAACATGAGCGAATTTCCCCTGGGACTCAATTCGCTCACGAAACCGTCGTAAGTGCCGTTGCATAAACCATCGGTGCCGCATTCCGTGTCGAAGGCCTTGCTGGTCACCGGAAAATTAGGGGAGCCTGTGATTCCGACAACGAACGCATCGCCCTTTGAATCAACCGCTATGCCGTACGCAGCATCCCCCAGGCCACCAGAACCGCCCAGATAGGTCGAATAACTCAAGCTCGTCCCGCTGCTCGGTATTTTCAAAACGAAACCATTCGAGCAGACTCCCGCCGAAGTAGCGCCGCAGTTCGTGTGCAGAGCGCCGGCAGTGACCGGGAAATTCGTGGAACTGGTATAACCCACGACGTAGATGTTGTTATCGCTGTCGATTGCGAGGCTTGAACCCTGGTCGTCGGACGCGCCGCCCAGATAAGTAGAAAAAACCATCGCAGTGCCATGCGAGGCAATCTGGAAAACGAAAGCATCGCCCGTAACCGAGCCTCCGCCGAACGTCGACTGAATTGGATTTACCAGCGGGAAATTTGTGGATGTCGTGTATCCCGTGACGGTCATGTCGCCGAGGTTATCCAGGTGAATATCGGTGGCGACATCGTTGCCCGAGCCTCCGACGTAAGTGGAATACTCTTCCGCGTCGGCTTGAGCGTCGAACTTGGTGATAAAAATATCTTCTCCACCGGCATTCGTCGATTGCAGCGGGTTTTCAAGAGGAAAATCGGTGGAGAGAGTGGTGCCGGTGACAAAGCAGCTGCCGAAACCGTCAAGCGTGACGCCTAATGCAATATCGACGTTACTGCCTCCGAGATAGGTGGCATATGCCGCGGTCGGGTCGATTACGAGTTCTCTGTTGTGATCGTAGGCGCCCAGCGCGAAGCGAACTCGACCGTTCGATTTCAACACATAGCGAGCATCCACAAACTCCTTCTGCGATCCCGCACGCTGGTAAACGATCGGCTTATGAAACCGAACGTCTCCGTTCTTCAGGTGCGCAACCAGGTCGCCGTTGCTTTCGATCGTGGTCGCGAGCTTTGCATCGCCCGCCGTTCCCGTAGAAAGGCGTAAGGCAATCAAATTCGGGTCGGCCCGCGGCGCCACGACAAAATCGTATTCCAACTGGCGCTGATTTCCGTAATAGACCATATCGATGCCGGGATAAACGCCGGCATAGCGAACTTTTCCGAATTGCGCAACGTTCATCCGCCACTTGCTGGGGTCGTTGCCGATGAAATAATTGCTGGTGCTGGGCAAGGGATCTTGAGCGATGGCGCGCGCATGAGGATTCGCCGCCTCCAGTTGCATGCTCAACACAGACTCGCTCTGGTCCCCACCTTGATCAGCCGCGGCGGCGGGGGCGTAACCTCCGATGTATGGCATCGAGGATGGAACGGAACCGGAGGCGCTCTCAGGCGACGCCTTGGCCGGAACCGGCCCCTGAAGCTTCATTACCAACCCCTGTTCGGTGAGAAACAACGCATATCCTGCTCCCCTCGACACGAACTCCACCCGCTGGTCGGTCTGTCCCTGGTTCGCTTCAAATGCCATGCGCGAATCGCGGAATGCCTCGAGGGCGCCGGCTTTAGCTGAGGGTTCCGAGGCAGGAGTAGCCGGCCGCGGAGACGCCTGTACATCGCCGGGAAAAGCACCGGCTCCAAACATCAACAAGATCGATCCTGCCGCAACCGCAAGAGCGCATTTCGTCGTCATCAGGGATTTCCTTCTCAGCTCGGGAGGGATTGCTCCAAAGTTGGTCTCGAATTACGATTTATGTCCAGATTCAGAAGTCAGGGTCGCTCTGCTCCGAAAGCCTCGCGTTGCCGAAGGCGCGCCGACAATAGCGGAGAAGGCGAACCCTTTCCAGTTCGCCTGCCTTTTCAAATCACTTCGTGGCCGCGCCATGGCCGCATCTCCTTCGCCGGATCTACTTGTTCACCCGCAAAGTGATGTTCGAGGTTTGCACGATGGTCCCGAACGTCGAGGTGACCATCAGTGTGTAGCTTCCAGTGGGCGTATTGCTCTCGGTTTGAATGGTTAGTGTCGCCGTGGAAGTGCTGCTCCCGGTAAGCGTGATTTGATTCGGCGAAATGGTGCAGGTTGAATCGGCGGGGTTGCCGCTGCACGTCAGATTTACGGTTTGATTGAATTGCGCGACAGGAGTCAGGGTGACGGTGGATGTACCTGAGCTTCCCTGGTCGACCTTAATCGCGTTGGGTGACACGGAACTGGTGAAGGTCGGACCCGAACCGGTGAGAGTAACGCTTTGCGGGCTATCCGGTGCGTTGTCGCTGAAAGTCAGGGTTGCGCTCTGGGGCCCATAGCCGGTTGGGGTCAACGATACGGTTACGGCGCAATGCGCATCGGGTCCCATCGAGACGGGGAACGATCCGCAGGTGTTGGTTGCCGTAAATTCGCTCGCCTCCGCACCCGTAATGCTGATGGAGTTCAAGCTCAACTCGCTTCCTCCGGTGCTGGTGAAGTTAACCGGCAACCCTCCGCCAGACTGGCCGATTGGCCAGGTTCCTAAATTGATGGTGGAAACCGAAGCGGCGCCTTCCGGTCCCATCGGCACATAGCGGATCCGGTTGTTGCCGGCATCGGCGATGTAGAGATTTCCGAGGGCATCGACGCTGCTTCCGACGTTGTTGATTCTCACACTCCTTGCCGTCGCCGAGCCGCCATCCCCGGCAAATCCGCCAAGGGTAGGGTCATTGATGTTTCCGGCAACGGTGCCGATCTCGTGCGGACCGCCGAGAGAAGTAGTAGAAACATCGACCCGCTGAACGAGTTCGTCGTTGCCGCCAGAAATGTAAAGATTTCCTTCCGGATCGAGAGCGACCATCAGCGGATTCCACATCCCGCTCTTCAACGCCGGACCGCCGTCGCCGGTCACGCTTGGGTGTCCGCCCAGGGCATAGGCATTGAGAATATTCGCGGTGGTAATGACACGGACGGCATCGTTCCATTGGTCGGT
>JASICF010000033.1 GCA_030044775.1 Candidatus Sulfotelmatobacter sp.
AACCGTTCCCGCAACAAAAAGGATCGCGAGAATCAGCAGCATCCATTTCCCAGCGGTTGACTGCTGTTCAACAACTACGTTTTCCCCTTCGTCGGACATTGTTCCTCCAGTTCATCCCAACTCTCTACGATGCTAATTCTTTAGCATAGGGCAAAACCTGTCAATTAGGCCTGCGTTTGCGATCTTTTACAATGCGAATGTGAAGACTTGGGATGTAATCGTAATCGGTGGCGGAATCGTCGGACTTTCGCTTGCGATTGAGCTTCGCAAGCGGGGCGCAACGGTGCTCGTGGTCGAGCGCGGCGAACCGGGCCGCGAGGCTTCGCACGCCGCCGGGGGCATGCTCGTCGATTGCGGCGACGAGACTCCGGCAGCACTGCAAGACTTGGCAATTGCCAGCGCGCGGATATATCCCGAATTCGCGCAGGAGCTGCAAGTTGAGTCAGGGATGAGGGTTGACCTGCGCGACCAGGGAGCGATTGTATTTCCTCCGCCCGAGCATGTGCACGAGGGACGGGGATGCGAGGCGGGGAGCTTGCTCCCGGCTCCACTGGCGCAGCTCGAACCGGCCCTGGCCGATCATCAGCGCCCTGCATTTTTCCTGAACGAACGCAGCGTCGGTCCCCGTGCAATTACTGCGGCAGCACTTGAGACCGCGAAACGCCGAGGAGTCGATATCTCTTCCGGCGAAGAAGTCACCGCCGTGAATTTGTCCGAGGAAAAGGTGCATGGGGTCACGACTCGCAAAACTTCCTATGTCGCAAAGAAAGTGGTGAACTGCGCAGGAGCCTGGTCGGGGCAGATTGCGCCGCATCAGTTTCCTACGCGGCCGGTGAAAGGCCAAATGTTGTGCCTGATCGCTCCTTCGCGCGATTTGCTGAGGCACGTGATCCGGGCTCCCGAGGTTTATCTGATCCCGCGCAGCGACGGGCGAATTATCGTGGGAACCACTGTCGAGGAAGCCGGCTTCGACAAGCGCACCGACGTTGCCGCAATCCAGCGCCTGCATCGCGCGGCAATAGCTTTGGTTCCCGAGTTGCGTAACGCGAAGATTCTGGAAGACTGGGCCGGATTGCGACCCGGCACTCCGGATTCGTTGCCGATTCTCGGCGCAACTTCGACGCCCGGATATTTCGTTGCGACTGGCCATTTTCGTGATGGAATTCTGCTCGCTCCGATCACTGCGCGAATCATGGCGCAGGTCATGTCTGGAGAAACTTGCAATTATGAGTTAAGAGCATTTTCGCCGGCCAGATTTACGGCCGGAAGCGCATGATAGCGGCGAAAACATCTGGACCATTGCCCACGCAACGAGTAGTGGAAGTTTGAAAGCCTGACCTGACTCGCCTTTTGCGGCGTCATTCTGAGCGTAGCTCGTTTTTAGGGTAGCGAAGGATCTCGCGCGGAGCACAAGGAACCGTCAGCCCCCTGCGAGATTCCTCGGCCCGCTGGTGAAAGTGCGGGCCTTCTGAATGACGCCGGCCTTGCGACTCAAATTGCAGCGCTGCCTGCAACGGGCATCACTAATCAGCGCCCGCCATGTGGCGTATACTGTGGGTCTCGAAGGCTTCAGCAATTTCCGCAGTATGCCCCAGAAAGGAATCTCCTTATGGCCTCTCCGGCAGTCGATTTTGCCCGCAATAATCAACAGCGCTTTCTTGGCGAGCTGAAAGAACTTCTCCGCATTCCCAGCGTGAGCACGCTCGAAGAACACAAGTCCGACGTGCAGAGAGCGGCTGAGTTCGTAGGGAATGAACTGCGCCGCATTGGAATGGAAAATGTCGAGGTTATTCCGACCAACGGCCATCCGCTGATTTATGCCGATTGGCTGCATGCTCCCGGCAAGCCCACCGCGCTTTGTTACGCTCACTATGATGTTCAGCCGCCTGACCCGCTGGACGAATGGCACACGCCGCCATTCGAACCAACGGAGCGCAATAACAATGTTTACGCGCGCGGCGCAGTCGACGACAAAGGTCAGTTGTGGATGGAGGTGAAAGCCCTCGAGTCGCTCATGAAGTCCGGCAACGGCAGGCTGCCGATTAACGTGAAAGTTCTTTTTGAGGGCGAGGAAGAAGTCGGCGGCGAATCCATTGCTGAGTACGTGCGCAAACAAAAAGCCAAACTGAAGGCCGATTTCGCTCTGATCTGCGACACCGAACTGTTTGCTCCCGGCCTGCCGACGTTGTGCGTTGGCCTGCGCGGGCTGGTTTACACGGAGATCGAAGCATACGGCGCGAAGATCGATCTGCACTCCGGCGTTTATGGCGGAGCGGCGCCAAATCCCTTTTTTGCCCTGATCGAAATCATCAGCAAGCTGAAAGATGCGAAGGGGCATATTCTGATCCCCGGCTTTTACAGCAAGGTCAAAGCTCCGAGCAAGGACGAACTGAAGGCCTGGAAACGTCTGCCGTTCAATGAAGAGCACTACCGCAAGACCGAAGTCGGATCAAAAGTTCTTACCGGCGAGCCGGGATACTCCGTGCTCTATCGCACCTGGGCGCGGCCGACGCTGGAAGTGCATGGCATGCCCGGTGGATTCATCGGTGCGGGCGCGAAGACAGTCATTCCCGCCAAGGCGACCGCGAAAGTTTCGATGCGGCTTGTGCCCAATCAGGATCCCAACGACATCTTGAAGCGCTATACCGCATTTGTGAAGAAGCTCACCCCGAAGGGCATTGAAACGAAAATCAAAGTTCACAGCAAAGGCCCGGCCAGCGTTGTGGGC
>JASICF010000357.1 GCA_030044775.1 Candidatus Sulfotelmatobacter sp.
AAAGTCGTCGAGCGCCTGCCGGGCTGGCGTGGGAAATACTTTCATTCGCAGAACATGACGTTTGCGCACTATGAATTCACCAGGGGCTCAACCATTCATGAACACTTCCATCCGCAAGAAGAAGTGTATGAAGTCATCGAAGGCGAACTGGAATTGACCATCGATGGCACGACACAAATCGCCAAGCCTGGTTTCGTCGCCATAGTACCCGCGAACGCCCGCCATTTTGTCAAAGCTCTTACCGACGGCCGCGCGATTATTGTGGACTATCCCGCGAGACCAGAGTTTGCCTAGGCCTCTATTCTCCGGCGAGCCGGCTATTCTACAGGTTCATCCCATTTCACCGTCCGCCGTTCCCCGCTGCTCTTGTGCGCGAGCATCACGGCCCGCATGGTTCGCAGAGCCTGTTCGGGCGTGACTGCAAGCGGAGATTTCTTTTCAATCGCATCGTGGACATTGGCGTAGAAGCCCCGGTAATCGCCTCGCTCGGTTCGTATTCTTTCGCTCGGCTTACCGACCAGGCTAAGCGTTCCCCAGTTTTCTTCCGGTTCTTCGCCCCAGTCGGCGCCCCAGTCCAATCCGTCGGGAACGTTCTCTCCCCGCAACCGCGGCTCCTGCGGATCCATTCCGTATTTCACGAACGATCCCTTGGTTCCATGAATGAGAAAATGCGGTCCGGGTTGAAATGCGATGATTCGCGCCCGCGCCATCGCGCGCAGCCGGGGGTATTCGAGGCAAACATCAAATGCGTCATCCACCTGCGACGTCTCGCGTTGGCAGAAGGCGGATGCCGCAATTGCGGTCGGCTCTCCGAAAAGAACCAGGGCCTGATCGATCACGTGCGGCCCGAGGTCAAAAAGAACTCCAGCTCCCGGCTGACCTGCGCGTTCGCGCCAGGCATTTGCCTTTGGTTCCAGACGAAAGCGATCGTAGCGGCATTCATATTCGGTAATCGTTCCCAACGCGCCCGACGCGATGAGTTTCTGAACGGTCTGAAAGTCGCCGTCCCATCTTCGATCCTGATAAACCGTGATCAGGCATCTGCGTTGGGCGGCTAGTTGCACCAATTGTTGGGATTCCGCCAGGCTTGGTGCGAATGGCTTGTCGACGACCACATCGCGGCCCGCGAGCAAACACCCGCGCGCCAGTTCGAAATGCGAATCGTTTGGGGTAGCGATCACGCACAACTGAATTGTGGAATCGGAAAGCAGTTCGTCAAGATTCCGCGCCACCTTCACGCGAGGATATTTTTCCTTTGCTCGCGAACCTCGTCGCTCTAGAATGCACGCCAGTTCCATCCCCGGCACGCCGCGAATCACCGGCGCGTGAAATGCCTGTCCCGCCAGCCCGAATCCGATCAGCCCAACTCGTACCATGGACTCCCTTTCAGAATAGTTTCTACCATGTTTGCACCGGCGAATTTACAGCGTTTTGCCGATTTTGGCATCGTCGCGAACAGCGTAAAAGACATAAGCTGTGAGGGTTTTGCTCGGCAAGTAGCGTTGAAACTGTCTTTCAGGAGAAGCGCATGAGATTCGGGCCATTTTTCGCAATCGCAGTCCTGTTATTCCTGGTATGGGGCCTGTGCTTTCTGTTGTTCCACGTTGCCGGCTTGCTGATTCACCTGCTGCTGTTGTTCGCAGCGGTCTCGTTTGTTGCCCACATCCTGCTCAGCGGGAGACCGGCATCATCGTGATTACGCCAGCCGACGGGATAACTCGTGCTTCGGGCGGCGGCCGCGCTCAATGTATCTCCTACAGATAGCGCTGACTGAGTCGCCAGGCAGAACGCTCAAGCCGGTTATAGTGAGCCGTCGCGAGGAATTCTATGTCTTGACCTTGATTGGCTAGCGATCCTTCAGGCGGCGTACAAACTTCAGCCCCGACCAGATCTCCGTCACCGCACACACCTTCACGTCGACCAGCCCGGAATTCAAACCAATCGTGCGCACTGCATCCTCATTCAAATCGGATTCTACTCCCGAGGCTTTCTTCGGCCAGCTTGCCCACAGTATTCCCGCAGGCGCCAGGACTTTGCTCAGTTGCCCGAAATGCTTCAATAACTCCGCGCGCGATTTTGTGAACGCCATCGCGAAATCGATGGCTTCTGGATGCTTGCGTAAATCGCACTCTGCCAGGGCTTCCCGCAATTCGTTCCGCACTTCGTCGGGAAGGTTCGCCAGATGCACGCGAAAGCCCGGCTTAATCCCCAATTTTTTCGGCAACGGAGTGCCCGAATACCCTGGCATAAATTCCTGAGAGGCCTCGTTGAGCCGAAACCAGAAGGGAAAGAATATCAGCAACGACAAGAAAGCTTAACCCACACTCGGCTACTGTGCCGGCGCAAAGTATCCGCGCCGTGCGCGGACGCGGAAGTTCTTGCGGTCGAGCGCAACAATCTCGATGGTGCGAAAGTGCCCGTCTGCTTTGAAGTCCGCGGGCTTGTAGGAGACGGCATACTGGCTGCGCAGTTCATCCTGAATTTCCCCGAAGGCATTCGACACGTCGCGAATC
>JASICF010000358.1 GCA_030044775.1 Candidatus Sulfotelmatobacter sp.
AGTTGCGGAACGGCTCCGACCGAGGCATTCGCCACTTGAGTATCGAAGTTGCCGCCGGGTGAAAGGATCAGCGTGCTGAACTGGAAGCCGCTATTTCCCCAGGCCTTGTGGTTGGTGAAGTCATCCCAGCGCAACGAGATGGTTAAAGACAGATTGGACCTTGCCTTCCAGTCGTCCTGCACAAAGAACCCGTAGGGATTGGTTTGTCCCCCGAAAATCACAGATCCTTGCGCCCCGGTGAGCGGGTTATAAGCGAAGACGGATTCCTGGAAGACGTTGTCTTCGACCAAGTCAAGAAGATTGTTGAAGGTGAAGTCGGGCCTTACGTTATAGGGGGTGAAATCGCCGTGCTCGATGGCGTGGTCGCCATCATAGCCGAAGCGCAACGAATGTTTGCCACGCACCCAGCTCAGAACACCGCGCCAGTTGTAGTTCGGGCCACGATATTCGCCAGGTCCCCACCCACCCCCGACCGGGAAGCCAACGAGGCCGCCGCTCGTGCCAGAAGTGGCCAGTACTCCGATATCGGGCACGGCAAGATTGGCATCCTGCCCGTTGGCGCCACCCACGCTGGAGAACGCAAATGCACCCTCCATCAGCATGTTGGCGTTGAAGGTATGAGTGAAATCGATCTGTCCATAGCGGTTGCGCATAATATCGAGCGCGGCCAGCCGCGGACGCGGGGAAAGCTGTTGCTGATCGAACGAATCGTTGTAATAGCTCAGGTAGAGGCGGTCTTGCTGCGTGAAGTATTCATCGAGGCGGAAGTTGTATTGCAGGGCGTTGTAGTAGGGGCTGGCGGCAAAACTGCCGGAGTCGATCATGGGAAGCGAGCAAGGAGGAGTCAGCGGCGCTGCTGTGCCGCAGTTTCCCGCCCCAAGATACTGCAGCGCGGTCTCGTAAGGCTTGCCCTTGATATTGGTGGCAGGCCAGCCCGCGAGAACCTTCGTGCCAACATTGTTCGGCAAGTTTGTCTGCGCCCAAGACACAAATTGGGGATCTTCGTAGTAGAGGGTTCCGGTGTTGGCTGCGCCTGATGTTGTAGCCCAGAGCTTTTCAACATCCGCGAAGAAAAATGTTTTGTCTTTCTTGATGGGCCCACCCAGAGTTCCTACCAGATCCTTACGGGCGAAGGGCAAGAATGCACTCGCGGTTGTGAATTCCGGCGTGGCCTGAAAATCCTGATTCGTGAAGAAGAGGCTGCCTGTGCCGTGGAACTGGTTCGTACCCGATTTGGTGGTCACCTGGATGAGAATCGAACTCCCTAGATTGTCCTCTGCGCTCCAGCTGTTCGTCTGCAGCGAAGCTTCCTGCACCGCGTCGGGGATCGGGGCCAGAACAATGTTTCCGTTTTGCACCGGGCTGGTGACGTTCATGCCGTCCACCATCACCACATTGCCGGTATAACTGCGACCGTTGGCGCTAAGCTGGGGAGTCTGCGTGCCGAAGTTGTCGGCGAAGCCGCCCGGCGACTCTCCGATGGCGCGCGTACCGGTGCCGACTACTCCCGGCTCGACGGCGAGAACATCCCACAGGTTGCGATTCGCTTCCGGAAGGTCGCGCACGGAGTCGGATGACAAAGTTGTTTCAAGCCGGCTGTCATCGGTATCAACCACCGGGGGATGCTCTTCAACCGTGACTGTTTCCTGCGCGGAGGCCAATGGCAAGGAGAAATTGATGCCTTTGGTTTCCGAAGTGCTGAGTATGAAGTTTGTCTCCGCTTTCCGGAAACCCCGCGCTTCAGCGGTGACGATGTAGTTGCCTGGGGGAAGGCTGCTGAAGCGATAGTTGCCGGACTCGCTCGTCGCATCGCTGGCGACAACGCCGGTGTCGACGTTTCGCAATACGACGTTGGCATTATTAATAGCCGCGCCGGCGGGATCCGAAACCACCCCCTGCACGTTGCCGTTATATTGCGCAAAAGCGGTTAGGGACAGCAGAAAGACAAGGACGAACAGGCACAGAGCACGACGCGACGCCCAGTGGATCACGTTTTTCTCTCCCACGCAACGCAGTGTCAGTATTAATGCCGTCTAAGTAAACGCTTTCTCATGCAGCCCATTTTTTATATTATTGACATCGATCCTCTGTCAAGTAATTTTCTTCCGTTTATCGACCACGACAATAGGGTTCCTGGAATGCGCCTATTCTTAAATCGCCATAATGGACCGGCCAGTCGCCGGAACTCGATTCCGCGGGCGATCCTTATTTCGCGCTTCTTGAATGCGCGGTTGAATACATCCCCACGGATTCGAGTTTTCCATTTGTTTTTACGCGTATCTGGTAACCTGGGACCTGGTTTGCGCGAAGTTGAATTGCACGGCACAGGGCTTCCCTTAAGAACAGAAGTCAAAGGATAATACGGGGCTTTGTTAGGGGCGAAGAATTTGTCTGCGGCGCACCGCCTTTTCGCCTTTTATTTCCCGTTGTGGACCTGTAAGTCTACGTTTGGGAATGTGCAGCAAGCGATTTCTTAGACTGATATGTTACCGCCTGGACCGCGAGAGGAGCCCATGGAGCTTCGAAGACTGGGCAATAGCGATCTTCATCTGACTCGAATTGGCATTGGAGCATGGGCCATCGGTGGCCAGGGGTGGTACGGCAGCATGGGGCCGCAGCGGGAAGAGGATTCCGTTCCTGCCATCCACGCTGCGCTCGACCATGGCTTGAACTGGATTGATACGGCGGCACTCTACGGGCTGGGGCATTCTGAGGAGGTGGTCGCCCGAGCCCTCCGCGGGCGTCAACCCCGCCCATACGTATTCACGAAATGCGAACGGGTGTGGGATTCGGCCGGAAATGTCGGTGCGTCGCTGAAGGCCAAATCAATTCGGCGGGAATGTGAAGACAGCCTGCGCCGCCTGCAGGTGGACGTGATCGATCTCTACCAGATTCACTGGCCGGAACCAGACGCGGACATTGAAGAAGGATGGTCGGAACTGGCTCGCCTGAAAGAAGAAGGGAAAGTTCGCTACATCGGCGTTTCCAATTTCAGCGTGAATCAAATGAAGCGCGCGATGGCAATCGCGCCGATCACTTCCCTGCAGCCCCCTTATGCTGTCGTGAGACGCGAGATCGAGAAAGAAATCCTTCCTTTTTGCGCCGCCCACGATATCGGCGTGATCGTGTATTCGCCAATGTACGCCGGCCTGTTGACCGGAGCGATGACCAAAGAGCGTGTCGCGAACTTCTTGCCGGAAGACTGGCGTAAAAACTTGCCCGGCTTTGTCGAACCTGCTCTTTCCCGCAATTTACAAATCGTAGAAGTGTTGCGCAGGATTGGGAAGCGGCACGGCCGCTCCGCAGGCGAGGTTGCCATTGCCTGGACTTTGAACAATCCCGCTGTAACCGCGGCAATCGTTGGCTTCCGCAGCCCGCGGCAGTTTGAAGGAATTGCCGGCGCCGCGGATTTCCGTCTTTCGACTGACGAGCTTCGAGAAATCGACGAAGCGTGAAATGGCCACTTTCCGCCTGATCGATGTGCCGATAGCTGTCGATGTTGATCCTGTACGGAGATTGCAACATGAGCGCGAACAAGCTTCGTTTTGTGCTCTCGCTGATCACCCGCGAAAACGACTATCAGCGGGAGCAGGCCTCAGCCGCCTCTGCGGCGGCAGAGCGGTTGGGCGTCGAACTGCAGGTTCTCTTCGCCGACAACGACTCAATCCAACAAAGCACACAGCTTCTCAATGTGATTCAGGCTGGAGGAACACCCCCGGACGCGGTACTGGTCGAACCGGCTGGCCGAACCGGATTTCCCAGGATCGCAGCGGCGGCGGTTGCGGGCGGTTCGGCCTGGGTTATTCTCAACAGCGAAGCCGATTATCTGAAGAACCTGCGTCTGACCTCGAACGTTCCGGCATTCTGCGTCAGCGTGGATAACCAGGAGATCGGCAGAATTCAAGGCCGCCAGCTGTCAGGGCTTCTTCCCGCCGGGGGATGCGCGATTTATTTGCAAGGTCCTTCGGGCAGCCCCGTGGTGGAGCAGCGAACGGCGGGAATGCTCGAAACGAAACCTCCCGCTCTGACTGTCAAAATGTTGAAAAGCGCCGACTGGACGGAAGAAGGAGGAAACCACGCGGTGTCATCCTGGCTTCGACTGTCAACAGCGAAGAATGACAAGATCGACGCCGTGCAGGCGCAGAACGATCTTCTGGCCATGGGCGCGAAAAAAGCGATGAACCACAGCAGTTTTCAGGACCTCGGAATCGGTTCGCGTTTGCCTCTGCTGGGGGTGGATGGCCTGGAACGTACCGGACGATCCTGGGTCCGGCATGGCCATTTGACTGCGACGGTGGTTGTGCCGCCGACGGCGGCACACGCGGTTGAGACTGCCGTTGCGGCCTTGCGTGATGGAGTGTCCCCACCGGAGCGCACCCTCGTGACTCCACACCCTTTTCCGGAGTCACCGATGCTGGCGGCGCGGCAAGAACGGTAGGTTGCGGAGACAGCAGGCGCGCCGAATTGACAAGCGGGATAGGGGCAGCGTAAACCAGAGAAAACGTTTGCCAAAACCTTGCCGAAGACTGGGAGGAAGGAAATGAATCACACCGATGTGAGCCGCCGTACGTTCTTGAAGGCAGCGGGCGTGAGTGCCGCTTCTACCCTTGCCCTTTCTCGAAAAGCGGTCCCAGCCTGGGCTTCGCCGGCTTCAGCCGACAAAGGCCGGGTGGCGATTGACCCGCCGCTCGGGCAGTTTTCCTATTC
>JASICF010000359.1 GCA_030044775.1 Candidatus Sulfotelmatobacter sp.
TGGGGATGGCGCTGGCAGACTTCGCGCACCACATCCAGGGCGGCGTCGTCGGCGGTATCCGCCGCAAAAAGAATTTCGTAGGCAGGATAATCCTGGCGGAAAAAGCTCTCGAGATTTTCTTTAAGCTGTGCTTCGAGACCGTGCACCGGTTTCAACACCGAAACCGGGGGCAGTTCGGAATCGGAAGCTGACTCCAATTGCTTCTTCGTGCTCCGGCGAAACCTGATCGAGCCGGCAATCGCCAGAGCCAGGAACACTCCTGACGAAAACGTCCCGAGAAGCGCGATCGCCAAAAGGAAATAGAAAACCAGATCTCTCAACTTGTTTAGTCCCTGGAGCGCGGAATCACGGCCGAGCTTGCCAGACAATGAATCGAAACCGTCCCAGCCGTCACGCGGCAACTCACACTATACATTTATGCCGCAGGGAAGCGTGAGCCGCGATCATGAAGGCAAATCGTCTTACAACACGCGAGTTCACCGGGAACCTGCGGGGGCGACCTCGATGCTTCTCGAAGCAGCGGCGTTGTTGACGCGATAATCTCTGTATTCGATGGAAAGGTCGGCGCTCCCTCCCAGGCGCATCTCGCTTTGCGTATGGTCGGAAGAAGGAAGCCAGAATCCATTCACTTTTAGATAGTTGTGTTCAATCTGGGTTCTCTTGATCCACAGAGAGGGACTCTCGCACGGTTCGGCCTCTATGCGAACCACAGCAAAGTCGTTTGCATCTACCCAGATTTTCCCACGATAGAGGAATTTATTTTTCTTCCTTGGGGAAAGCGTCAGGACGTATTCTCCGCCATTCGAAGTCGGATCGTAACCAGCCCAGCTGAAGGTGTAATTGTCAGTGTTCATTGCATCCTGTTGCCGGTTTTGATCGCTCAAAAACTCCTGCTCGCTTTGCAACAGCCTTTTGAAAATATGATTGATGATGAACGGAGAGCCACTTTGAGAGACAACGGCGAACTCTTTGCGGTTGGGTGCGCGATAGGTCGCGTCCACTACCATTTCGGCTTCATAATTTCCGGCGAACCCGTGATAGCGCATGCGATACACACGCCGACTGCTGACCTGCTGCAAGGCCGCAGCGCGCTGTTTGTCCTTCGTCTCCAGGCGTTTCGCTATTTCTTCGGCTGAGAGCGACGGGGCCGGTTGAGAATGCGCAGAACTGGATTGTGACGAAGCCCCAGATGGCTGCTGACATCGCGCCGGAAGGTTCCCAAACGCGAATAAGACGGCGAGCGCCACACAACTCGTTCGCAGAAACACCACTGTGATCCTTGGATGCCGCCTGGAGCGACTGAGTTGATTTCAGAATACTTTGGTTATGTTCCCCGGAATTTGCCGAACAATGTTATTACAGTCTAAACCGTTTGTCCGCACCGTGTGGTTACCTTCGTGCCTCACTCGTCGGGGCTATTCCGCACCAGAAGAATCTGCTGCAAACTATAGCTACTTCGATGCAGTCCAAGAGCGTTAAACCCGAGCGGCGTCTTCAGAATCGCAAGCAGGCCGTCCTGCCGGTGAGGGTTCGGGGCGTCGATGCTTCGGGCGCCTCATTTGAAGAGTTGGCGCACACGCTTGATCTCACGAGCGGGGGCGCGCGACTGGGATCGATTCGGCGTCCCCTGAAGCAGTTCGACACATTAGCCGTCTTCTACCGGCAACGGCGAATGGAGTTCAAGGTGATCTGGACGAAGCTGCTGGACGGCAGGAGTGAATATCAGGTCGGTCTGCAGGCTTTAACACAGGCGAAAGAGGGGTGGGCTGCAAATCTGTTCAGTTCCACACCGGAGCCAGTAAAGCAATCGCAGGCCGCGTTTGGAGCAATCTAATCATGGCAAAATCATGGACTCTCTAACTACACTTTGGTCGAACGATGAAGGGCAAGACATTGCGGAATATTCCGTGATGCTGGCCGTTGTGCTGGTGATTGTAGTAGGCGCCATCCGGCTCATCGGGTCGAATGCCAACAACGTTTTTTCTAACGTCGCCAGCGGAATTCAATAGACTCGCGCGGCAACACCGGGCCGGCGCGAACCGCGTCTCAGGAGTCAACCCTTTTCGTTATCGCCACCAGTCGACACAAACCTACGGGCGCGTGGCGTTCGCCATCATCACGGCAAACAATACAGGAAGGTAAATCACGGTCGCTTGCAGAACGT
Organism: Candidatus Sulfotelmatobacter sp.; assembly: GCA_030044775.1. Lineage (GTDB taxonomy): Bacteria > Acidobacteriota > Terriglobia > Terriglobales > Acidobacteriaceae > Sulfotelmatobacter. Next base: position 2,165 of record JASICF010000359.1, read on the forward strand.
GGCGAGCCAGCATTTTTGAGCGCGGGCTGCTCACCGGCATCTTGAGAAATGCGAGCTTTGCGCCGAAATAAAAGAGCGAGACACTGAGAAGCAGCGCGGTAACCAGATAGGTTTTTCCCGCCATTCCAAAAAAGCTGGGCAACATGCTCAGCGGAATGAGGACAATCGAGTACGCCAGAATGCGGCGCGCTGTGGAGCGGCCATCCTGTTCGACCACGGGCAGCATCCGAATTCCTCCGGCCGCATAATCTTCGCGATAAAGCCAGGCAATCGAGAAGAAATGCGGGAATTGCCAGACAAACAGAATGGCAAACAAGATTAGGGTTTCCCATTCAAGGCGGCCACGCGCCGCCGTCCATCCCAGAACTCCCGGCATGGCGCCAGGAAACGCGCCCACAAAAGTGCAGATGGGAGAGACTTGCTTCAGCGGCGTGTAAGCCGCGAGATACACAACCGATGTCAGGAACGTGAGCAGGCCGGTAAGCGGGTTGGTGGCGATCGCAAGATAAACGGATCCGCCGATAGTGGCCAAAAGTCCGGCCAGCGTTGCGTGCCGCAAACTCATGCGCCCGGCCGGTAAAGGCCGCTGCGCAGTCCGGCGCATGTGGCCATCCACCCTGTGCTCCATCACTTCATTCAGCGCCGCCGTACCGCTGGAAACTAAACCGATCCCGATCAGAGCATGCAGCAGTCCCCAGCTTAGCGAGCTCACGCCCGATTTCTGCGCCCCAAAGAAATACCCGCACCATGCGGTCATGACGATGAGACTGGTCACGCGCAGCTTCATCAACTCGGCATAGTCACGCAACACAGATTCGGCCTGTTTGCGCAATAAAGAAAGAGGTTGGATCATGGCGCTCATTCGTATGGTTACTCGCACCCGCTGGTGTGGTTGTTATACCGCTTTCGATTAGACACGCACGCGCTCTGATGTGTTTCCGTATTGGGTAAAGCTGGCAGCTCCCACAAAGCGGCCGAAAAATCCTAAGAACTGCATACGTACTCCCATGCCTGGCCAAAGTCAAGTTGAAACTGGAAGATGGCCGGGCACAACCAGCGCGAATTCCGCTTTACTATTTGCTCGCCGAAGCCGCCGAAGCGGTGAAGCTCTCCGGCGGATCGAAAAAACATTCGTGCCACAGGGCGGCGTCCGAGAGCTTTCCTGACTTCCATTGTTGCAGGACAGGCAGCGGAGCCGCGATCATTCCACCGTCAGCCGAATCGAAAATCAGTACGATCCCGTCGACATGCAACTGCTTCTGCGCCAGTTCCGAGTAGCTCTTGTCCAAAACAGATTTCGCGAAACCCAGCCGCAGTTGCGCCCCAGGGTCTTTCGCGGAGTCGTCCAGCTTTTCCACCGTGACGATTTCCACGGTTTTGCCTTTCAAAGGCGCCCAGTCACCTGGAAACGACGACTGCTCCTCGCGAGCTACATGATATAAATCCGCGGCCACCGGAGCAGCCTGTGGACTGGGCGCCAGGTCGCTGTCGCCGAGGCCGTTCGGCATTTCCACACTATCACGCCAGATCCATCCGCGGGCAATGCCGGAAACCCGCACATGCACCCAATCCTGATTAAAATCCAGCATTTCAAATTCATCGTGGGCGCTTGCAAGAAACAAGGTTTGGGCGTTCAGGCTCGCGGTCGCGACTACCGGCGTTCCCTCTTTCTTCACGGCAACCAGATTGCTTGGATGAGCCTGATTCCTGAGAACCTCTTCGAGGCTATCTGCTTCAGCCTGCAAGCTACGCTGGTCCGGTAGCGTGGCTGAATCTTTTTCTTTTTGTTCGTCCGCCAGCGTTTGTGCCAGAGAAGATAAAATCCCGCCTCCGGTGTCTGCAATTCTGGGCATCGGGGCGGAAAGCTTGGGCTGAGCAGCACCGGCAGACTTTGCCGTTGCCGGTGGTGCTGCCGGCGGTGTTGTTGGCGGCGGAGGGCCCGCAATCGGCGTCGCTGCCTTCAAAACTGGAGCTTGTGCCGGAACCGGAGCTGGAGCTGGTTCCGCGTTTTGCGGCGGAGCCGCTACTGTCTGCGCTTTGGTGGCGAGTTGGTCGGAGAGTTGATCGAGCAGGTCTGCTTCCAGTCTCCCATTCGACGTTAGAACTTGATATCCGGAATGGGATCCCGCCGGATCGTTATACCAGGCGGTGATCTGCGCGCTTACGCGAACGCTCGACCCGCCGGAAGGAGTCGACTCGACATGAACTTTGCAATCGTAGTATCCGCGGCGGTAACGATCGAGAGGATGGTCCCCTGCGGCGGCGAATCCATCGAGCACAGGCAGGCGGCCGGAGGTTGAGCTCTGCATCGCCTTCAGTGCTTGTTCGACAGTCGTCTTTGACTGCGGGAAGCCGCGTTCTGAACCGTTGCTTTGCGCGGCGCAAGGAGCGGCAGAATAAAGCTCGAAGACCGCAGCCAGCAGCGCGACAAAGAAAACCCGATTCAGTTGCCCGAAAAAAACCCTCATGGCTGCTCCAAATCGTCCCGCATAATCCACCCGTGCTGCCCTTCGTGGGTTTCCACGCCATACCAGTAGGGGGTCGAGATCAGAATCAGAACCTCCGTGCCGGGCGCTAACGACTGCAAGTTCAGTGCCGTATGGAAGGGAGCAGATTTCAGGGGAGCCCCCGGAGATTTCACCACCCCCTGAACCTGCTTACGCAGTTCTTTGACTCGTTGCTCCAGAGTTTGCGCCGGTTGCGCCAGGCCTCCGGGCGATGCTGACGCGGAAACGACGGTCTCGGGTGGTGCTGTTACTGCAGGAGGCGGTGTCGTTGCGGCCGTCTCGACGGGTTGGGGCGTTTGAGAGACCGGAGCCAGCTCTGCCCCGGGAACTGATGGTATTGCGGGCGATGAAGTTGCCGGTTGCGGAGACGAACCTGCCGCAGGTTGTGCCGGCGCTGAAACTGGATTGCTGGCTGCCTGCTGCGCGCCGCGCGATGAGCTTTGTGGTTGCTCCGGCGCCGCCTGAGCCGCAGTCCCGTTCTTATCTTTCCGCGCCACCTGCTCCTGCCGTTGCCTTATGGCTTCCACATCCTCCTTCCTCATCAATTCCAGAAAGTCGAGGTGATCCTGGATATCCCGATACTCATTGCTTTCGACCGAACCGTCGGACAGGT
>JASICF010000360.1 GCA_030044775.1 Candidatus Sulfotelmatobacter sp.
TGCAAGGTGAGGCAGAAGAAAAAACCAATTGCTGCCGCTGCCAGCAATCCTGGCCATTGCTCGCCCGCATTTTGCGAGTGAATTAGTCCAAAAACGGAGGAGAGAAAAATTGCCGCCGGCCAGAAACCAACTGCCCGGGTCAGCGTGAACTGCGAATAGCCGCGCAGCAGGAACTCCTCAAAAAATCCCACCAGCAAGAAGAATAACCCCCAGAACAGGGCGAATCTCACGATGCGCGCGCCATGAATCGCCAGGTGGCCGAAGCTGAACAATCGCAGGTCGTACATGGCCATTAGAAGAAGCGTAATGCTTGCGAAGCCCCAAATCCCGCCAATCCAAAACGATCCCCCGAACGCTCCCCGCAGTGGCAAACCGTAGCTCCGCCAGGGCCGCCTCTCAACCCGCGCCAGAATGAACGATGGCGCCGCCGCGGCTACAAAAAGCCCAAACTCGGCCAGCATCATCGACCACAGCCCGTTCGCGCCTAAATCCAACGATCCCACCCAGCGTGCAATCACAAACTGCAGCACATAAAAGGTAGCCGCGTAGAAGGCAAACCCCCATCCAGGCCGTAGCCCGTCCGGTCCCAGAAAAACCGCCCGCGCGTAAGAAGGTTGCATCGCGGCGGCAAGATTCGGCGAGTCGCCCGCCAATCCGGCTGAAATTTCCCCGGCCGCCGGCTTTCCCTCATCCGGGATATGTGTTCTGTCTTCCATTGCGGAGCAGGTTTCCTTAAACAGGCTCGCTCATGGTAAAACACTCGGTCCGCTTATGAGTCGTTTTTTCACGCGCGAGCGGTTTGGCTGGGCGCAGTTTCTCGCCGGAGGCCTCCTCCTTATCTTTTTCGCGCAGGCGCTGTGGCTGATTCGCTCCGATCTTCGTACGGCCGACCCCAGCGGACCTGAACAGGTATTGCTGGCTGCGGGATGGCGGCAGATTCAGGGTGGCGGCATTGCCGGTGCGCCTTATCCCGATGCTGCGAGAGCTTTGCCCCTGGAAGTCTCCCGAGACGCCGGTGGCTTCGACACGGAACATTCGCCGCTTCTTCCGCTCGTGACCGCTGTTCCCCTGCTGGCTCTGCCGCAACCCCTCCTCGATGCCGGATTTTCTCCTTACTGGCGCTGGCTGATACATATTCCATTTCTCGCCTGTGGAGTTCTTCTCGGCGCATCGCTTTGGTATGTCGCGCGCCGCTTGTGCGGCAATACCGGAGGACTGCTGGCGCTCACGCTGTATTGTTTCTCGCCCGCAATGATCCAGGCCGGCGCTCTCTGGCACACCGATCCTGACATCTTCGCAGCCTGGGGGTCGTTCGGCGCAATCTTCACCGCCATTGCGGTCGCGCACACTCTCTACGCCCCGCGCGAAGTGGTTCTGTGGAACTGGCGTCGCATCGTTTTGCTTGGCGTAGCTTTTGCCATCGCAGTAGGGTCGGAATTTTCCATGATCATCGTGGCCCTGGTTGCTCTGGGCTTCATGCTGTATGTCGCGCCGATACGTCGCGGCGCAGTGCTCATTATCTGGACGGCATCATGTTTCCTGGCCGCGTTCCTGCTGTTTGCTGCGTATTTCTTCCATTTTCATACATTCTTGCAGGGGATCGGGCATGCCTCCTTCTGGGGAGCAACCTGGCGCGGCTTCGCGATTCCAGCCGTCTATAAGGAAGTGGCCTCGCAGGTCCTGCGTGGCTGTCCGGCGCTTGCCTTCCTTCTTCCTATCACGCTGGGGGCATATCTGGCATGGCCGCGAACCCGCTATTTCGGCAATACCGCTCCGATTTTTGTCGCTTTGCTGTTTGTCTTGCTTGGGATGGCTCACCCTCACCTTGCCGGTGCGGGATTCCTGCTGGCTTCCATTCCCTTTTGGCTGATCTTTGTCTCTGGTGTGATTGCCGATCTTATTGAGACTTCGTATCGTCCGCTCGTCATGGCCTGTATTGGCGGATTGGTCGGCGCGTATATTTTCTGGAATCTCATGGCTTTGTTTCGCATTCCGTCGGGATAGGATTCGCGATAATCCCTTTGAGGTAACTGCTTCTGTTTGAAAAACCCTCCTGAAACCTACTTCTGTCTCCGCGTTCGGAGCCTGCGGAGAGGAGTATGATGATGCTGTGGGTCGTTCCGTCGAGTCTCCGGGTCCGGTCGTGCGTTCCTCTCTCGAAAGGATATTGTCCCCGCTCCGGCCGTTACTGATAGGTATGGCGATTGTGATTTTGGCACCCCTTGCGTTCGCTCAGAGAGGTGCGAGCGGAGGAGCGCGAGGCGGAGCTCCGGTTCAGCTCGGTGTGCCGCATCACGGCCCGGGAGCAGGGTTTGTTTCCGGAGGTGAGCGCGGCCGTGACCGATTCAACCGACACGCCGGTCCCTACTCGTATCTTTCTTTGCCGTTTCCGTTCTTTGACGATGCCGTTGACGCCGATGATCTCTATGCAGCGGGATATCCGATAGCGGCTCCCCTGCCACCGTTCATGCCGTCGTCTGCTGCATTTTCGCGCTACGGAGGCGAGGCCCGCGGCAGCGAGAGTTCTTTATCCAGCGAACCCTCTCAGCCGCTGATGATCGAGCTGCAGAATGGCCGCTACACCCAGGTGAGCAGCGCTGCTGTCGACGGCCAAGCCACGCCGTTGAGTTCCGCTTCTGACGACGCACATCCGTTTCGACCTGGCGATAGGGCCGAGGGTCCCATGATCGCGCCCCCCGCTGCAACTGAGATGACGCCGGTCGTTCTGATTTTTCGCGACGGCCACAACGAGCAAGTGCACGACTACACCATCGCCAACGGCGTTCTCTACGCTCGCGGCAATTTCTACACAGACGGATACTGGAATAAGAACATCGATCTCGCCTCTCTCGACCTGACCGAAACCGTGCGGGCCAACGCCAGCCGCAATGTGCAGTTCGAGGTGCCTTCATCGCCCAACGAGGTGATTGCCCGGTTCTAACCGATCCCTCTTGGGAAAGGCCGTGTAGGGACAGCCGCCTCGGCTGTCCGGTCGAGCGGAGCTCGACGGTCGCGCCCAATCTGTGCCGGGTCCATTCTGGTCCTGGCTTACTCCACCCCATCGCGTCGAGTCGGCGTCATTCCGAAGCGCGGCGAGAATCAACGATGTCCGTGTGGGGACAGCCGCCCTCGGCTGTCCGGTCGAGCGAAGCTCGACAGCCCGCGCCGGAGCCCTCGCGCACTTCACTTCTTCTTCTTTGACTTCCGCCCGCCCGGAACTTTTCCGATTCGAGGGTCGCGCGCAAGTACCAGCTCACAGGCCCGCAACGCAGATTCCTCGAAATCCGGCTCGCCCGAAGGAAGCACCTGCCAGCCGGTGATCTTTTTGCCCAGCAATCCAACCGACCGCATGCGGGGAAACTCCGAGCGAAGGCTTTCGTGGTGTTCCTCTGTGGTGGCGAGCCAGACGCCGTTGTCAGCAGGGTACTTGGGTTTCTCGCGGAGAATGAGAATGATCTTCTCCTCAACATAAATCGCCAGGCAGCCAAACATCGGCCGTGTCATCGGCGCAAGCGGAGCCAATGCCCCGAGCACGAATTCATGCGGCACTCGCTTGCGAGGCTTGGCAAGCAAGGGATCGACGGGAGTCGAACGCTGAAGTGTTCGGGGCATTAGCGGAGAAATTATAGTAGGCCCTAGCCTGCCGTAACCGCTGGCGGGCTCTTTGCCTGGCGTATAATCGCGGTGTGCTTACTGAGGATGACAAGCAGTGGATAAAAGGCCAGCTCGAGCAGCGAGTCGGGAGTCTTGAAGAGCGTTTTGAAGAACGGCTTGAAAAGCTTGAGACCACGCTACTGACCGAATTTCATAAGTGGGGATCGCCTGTCGAATTGCGCCAGCGGAGCCACGCCGCCACTCTACGTGCCCACTATGCCGAAATGGAAGCGCAACGACGGCGTCAAGAAGCTTGAGGATCGTTAAGGAAGGGCGACACCGGCGCCGGGTGTCCCGTCCTTCTGAGCTGGCACTATTTTACGCGTAGCTAAGCCGCCTGCAGCACGCAACAGAAATCAACGATCGCTTGGAAATACTACGACCCAAGCGCGTCCATCTGATGGCTCAGCCATGTAATCAGGAACCCCCAAGGCCACCAAACTCACAACCTCAAACGTGTTAGAATAAGTCAGTTTTCGATTCTAACTAACCACTTGTAAATACAATTGCTTAGCACAAAAATGCGAGCCGCATAGTGCCTAGGCCAAGAGCCGAAAGTCAAACCCAGAATGCCTGACGAAAACAATCCCGAACTCCCCCTGACCCCACCCCCCGGCGGCGACTCCGGCGGCCCCGGCGCGCTGCACATTCAGCCCGTCAATATCGAAGACGAGATGCGCAAGTCGTATCTCGACTACTCGATGTCCGTCATCATCGGCCGCGCCCTGCCCGACGTGCGTGATGGCCTCAAGCCCGTGCATCGTCGCATTCTTTACGCCATGCACGACATGGGCCTGTTGCACAATAAAAAGTTTTCCAAGTGCGCCGGCGTCGTCGGCGAGCTGCTCAAGAAATATCATCCTCACGGCGACAGCGCGGTTTACGACTCCCTCGTGCGCCTCGCCCAGCCCTGGTCGATGCGCTATCCGCTGATCGATGGCCAAGGCAATTTCGGCTCCATCGATGGCGACCCGCCCGCCGCATATCGTTACACCGAATGCCGCATGACCCGCATCGCTGAAGAGATGCTGGTCGATATCGAAAAAGAGGCCGTCGACTTCGTCCCCAATTTCGACGAGAGCACCTCCGAGCCGGTGGTTCTGCCCACGCGCATTCCCAACCTGCTGATCAACGGCTCGAATGGCATCGCCGTCGGCATGGCAACGAACATCCCGCCGCACAACTTGACCGAAATTGTCGATGCGTCGATCACGCTAATCAACAATCCGGGCGCTCAACTTGCGGAAATTTTGAAGTTCGTGCAAGGCCCCGATTTCCCAACCTACGGCATCATCCACGGCCGGTCGGGAATTTTCGAAGCCTACCGCACCGGCCGCGGCCGTTTCACCATGCGCGCCAAAGCCGCAATCGAAAACATCACCAAAGACCGCCAGGCCATCGTCGTCACCGAAATTCCGTACCAGGTGAACAAAACGGTTCTGATCAAGCGCATCGCACAGCTCGTCAACGACAAGGAAATCGAAGACATCGCCGACGTCAACGATTACAGCGACCGTGAAGGCATGCGCATCGTCATCGAGCTCAAGCGGGGTAGTGAACCGCAAATCGTTTTGAATCAGCTGTTCAAGCACACGCAGATGCAGGAAGGCTTTTCGATGATCCTGCTGGCCGTGGTCAACGGCCAGCCGCGCGAACTGGGATTGATCGAGGCCATCAAGCTCTTCATCAATCACCGCGTCGAAGTTGTGCGCCGCAGAACTGCATTCTTACTGGGCAAGGCCCGCGACCGCGAGCACATTCTCGAAGGCTATCTCACCGCGCTCGATCATCTCGATAACGTCATCACCATCATTCGCGCCAGCGCCAACCGCGCTGACGCGCGCGAGAATTTGGTCCTTTATTTCGGCGGCAAGAAGATCGACATCAACACCACCGGCCGCGCGCCCAAGCTCGATGCGGAGAAACCTTTCACTGGAAAGCAAGCCGATGCCATTCTCGAACTGCAATTGCATCGCTTGACGAAACTTTCTATCGACGAAATTTCCAACGAACTGAAAGAAGTGCGCGACAACATCGCGGAATACGAATCGATCCTCGGCTCGGAGAAAAAACTGCGCAGCGTCATCGTCAAGGAGCTGGAAGAAATCAAGAAGCTCTACGGCGACGAGCGCCGTACGCGCATCGAAGACGAAGCTGCCGAAATCGTTCTCGAAGATCTGATCGCCGATGAGCAGGTCGCCGTCACCTTCAGCCATTCCGGGTACATGAAGCGCACGCCGATCTCAACCTATCGCATGCAGCGCCGCGGCGGCACCGGCCGTACCGGCATGAAGACGCGCGAAGAGGATTTTGTCGAGCATCTTTTCATTGCTTCGACGCACGCTTACATTCTCATCTTCACCAACAAAGGCCGCGTCTACTGGCTCAAAGTCTACGAGATTCCCGACGTAAGTGCGGCTGGACGGGGCAAGCACATCGGCAACCTCATTGGCCTGCAGCCCGGCGAAACCGTTCGCACCATGCTCGCCGTGCGCAACCTCGAAGAAGAAAATAAATATGTTTTCTTCGCGACTCGCAATGGGCTGGTAAAAAAATCCGAACTGCGCGAGTTCATGCATGTACGCTCGAACGGCATCAACGCGATCGGCATCGAACAGGGGGACGAACTCGTCGCTGCCCGCGTCACCGACGGGAACCAGATCGTCTTTTTGGCCTCGCACGAAGGCATGGCCGTGCGCTTCGACGAAAGCCACGTGCGCCCCATGGGCCGCGCCGCTTACGGAGTATGGGGGATTGACCTCGAAAAAAACGATTATGTTGTCGGAATGACGGTCACGCCAAAGCCTGGCGCCGCACCGGTCGGAGCAGGCACGGAACTTGTAGGGACAGCCGCCTCGGCTGTCCAGGGCGCGGAAGCGCCCAGCGACGTTGAAACCGTCGATCTTACCCAAGGCGGCAACCTCATTCTCTCGGTCACTGAAAACGGCTTCGGCAAGCGCACGCCGGCCGACGAATACCGCCTCACCAATCGTGGCGGCAAAGGCGTCATCAACCTGAAGACGACCGAGCGCGTCGGCAAAGTGGTCTCGATCGCGCTGGTCGACGAAGACTCGCAGGTCATGCTCATCAGCCAATACGGCAAAATCATCCGCATGGATTCGAAGACCATCCGCGAATCCGGCCGCAACGCGCAGGGCGTGCGGTTGTTGCAGATGGAACCGGGAGACCGCGTTGCCGCAGCTGTAGTCCTGGCGCCGGAAGAAGAACCGAACGGCAATGGGGGAACGCTGATTCAGTAGGTGGGGGCTGGCCCAGCTTAGCTTTTCGCTCCTGTAACTGTGAAAAGGCTGCCCCAGCTTTCCTTCTTTTGGAAAGCTGGGCACCACAGAGCTCGCCCGCCAAGTTCATTGGTCACATACAAGCCTTAACCTCCCGTGCTAACTCTCACCTGTGCCCAACAAGCCTCAGCGCTACTACGGTGCGGGATATCTACACTTCATCACCTCAAGTTGTTATCAACGGATGCCGCTCCTCGCCAAGCCGCAGCATCGCGATTTGCTGCTTGAGGTTTTGGAGCAAGTGCGGCGACGATACCGCTTTGTGGTGGCCGGTTATGTGATCATGCCCGAGCA
>JASICF010000361.1 GCA_030044775.1 Candidatus Sulfotelmatobacter sp.
GTTACCGTTTCTGGTTGATATCGACTCCTGTACAGCATCGCCGAAATCCGCAATCACTCCCGTTATCGCGGAGTCGGTTGCTGAATCAGTGCCGTCACTGATTCCCGTATAAAGCTCGCCAAACGGATCCACATCGAAGTCGGAAAGTTTATTGCCATCCATTTCTTCGATCCATTCGGCGGAGTTGCGAGGAGGAACGCCGCTACCGTCAGCGCCTTTGAGTTTTGGTGCAATCGACCGAATGCACGATCCATGAGCCCTGCACGTAAGTGAAATCGGAGCCGGTGACGGCATAACCGGTCCAGATGGTGTTGTAGGAAACGGTGACATGCCGGAGCGGATCGTAGTACGGCGGGCGAGTTCCAGGCGCTACGATCCTCGGGCGGTGTTGGCTGGCAGAGATCGCCAGGGCGTCTAACGCGTCGCTGGTGCCTGCGCTTTGTGCAACAGCGGATGAAGTTGCGAGCAGAAACAGCACTATGGCGATTTGCATCCGTTTGGGCAACATATTCTCTCCTGGGACGAGGACCGCGTTGCGACACGGTGCGCTGGGATCGGATGATTATACGCAAGGAAGCTGGTTGGGGAAGGGATTCATGGGCTTTTTGCCGCTGTTGGAAGAATAAATATAAAGATCAACCCCGCCCAGTCAAGATTGCACCGGGCGGGGTCTTGCCGGGGAAGGTCGTCCGATCCGTAACTGTTCAGAATCCCATTGCGGCAAAGCTGAGGCCCATCGGTCGAGAACACCATCGAGCGGCCCGGAAGCCGCGCGGCATTTTATATCGGCTCCCAATGGCGCAGAGGGCGCCTCCTGCGGATTGTTCGCGAATCGTAAAATGCGGAGTCTAGGACCAGAATTTTGAACCGGCGACCTAACGAGGTGAAAAGCAGATTCCTCCTGGCTCGCTGCGCTCGTGTGTACGGAACGACAACCTCACGAGGAAGGGTTCAGAGATTGTTTTTCGTCCACGTATCGATGCGATCCAGCGCTTGCTGCAGATTCTCAAGCGAGTTAGCAATGCTGAAGCGCAGGTATCCTTCGCCGAAGGCGCCGAATGCGGTGCCGGAGAGCCCGGCTATTCCGACTTGCTCAAGCAAAGCATCTGCGAGGGGTTTCGATTTCCATCCCGTTTGGGTAATGTTGGGGAAAACGTAGAAAGCGCCGTGCGGCAAGCGGCAGGAAAAGCCTTTGATCTTGTTGAGGCCGGCGACGAACACATCGCGGCGGCGCTTGAACTCCGAACACATGCGATCGACCGAAGACTGGTCCCCGCGCAGGGCTTCGATGCCGGCCATTTGCGTGAAACTGGCCGTGCAGGAGTTGGAGTTGGTCATGAGGCGTGTGATGTGCGAAGCCAGGTCTGCGCGCATCACGCCATAGCCCATGCGCCATCCGGTCATGGCATAGGTTTTGGAGAAGCCATCGAGAAGGATCGTGCGCTCACGCATTGCCGGAAGCGACATAATGGAAAAATGCTCACCCTCGAAAAGGAGCCGGCTGTAGATTTCATCGGATAAGACAACAATGTTGCGATCCCCGATGACCTGAGCAACTCGTTCAACATCCCTGCGCGGCATCACCCCACCGGTGGGGTTGTGCGGCGAGTTGAGAATAATGAGTTTGGTGCGGTCGGTGATGAGGGCGGCGAGTTCGTTCACGTCGAGCGAAAAGTCACGATCCTCGCGAAGCTGGATGGGCACCGCTTTGCCCCCGACGTAATGGATCATCGACTCATAGATCGGGAACCCTGGATTGGGGTAGATCACCTCATCCCTCTCATCGATGAGCGTGAGAATAGTGAAGAAAATAATGGGCTTCCCGCCGGGGACGACGACCACTTCTTCGGGCGTAACTTTCACATTGCGAGTGCGACTGACATAGTCCGCGATGGTTTGTCGCAGGTCGGGAAGGCCAGCGGAAGGGCCATAGTGGGTCCAACCTTTGCGGAGGGCATCGACGCCGGCCTCGACGACATTTGCCGGAGTGTCGAAATCGGGTTCGCCGATTTCCAGGTGAATGATGTTCTTGCCCTGGCGTTCAAGGGCTCGGGCTTTATTGAGAACTTCGAAGGCAGTTTCTGTGCCCAGGCGCGACATGCGGCGCGCAAGCTGCAGTTCGTATTCCATAGTTTGCGGCATTGGGACGGCGCTCCTATGAGCAGAGTTGCATATTATACGACTGGTTGGAATACGACAGTGAACTGGAATTTAGCAGCGGGACATCTGAATTCGAGTTCGATCGAGTCCCCGGGTCGTCCTCCAAAAGCGGGCATGCCGAGTAGCTCGTAGCGGCATTCCCGGTAACTGGCTGAATTCACACAGGAGTGGCCGAAAAGAGCCATTGATGCAGCTGCAACTTTTCATGTCATATTGAGTTCAAATATACAGGTGCTTTCAGAAGCAGATCTGGAACGCCCGGCGGATCTGTTACGACGAGGGTGGTTGCGGATTCGGGACAAGGGGGACGGAATGAAATACATAAAATATCTGGCGTTAGCGGCAGTGCTGGCGCTGCCAATGTTGTGCTCTCAGCCTTCACAGGCGCAGGTTGCAGTGGGCGTCGGGGTAGGATACGGACCGCCCAGCTGCGCGTATGGCTATTACGGCTACTATCCTTACGCTTGCGCGCCTTACGGCTATTACGGGCCGTCGTGGTTTACGAACGGAGTCTTTATCGGCGCCGGTCCCTGGTACGGTTGGGGATGGGGACCCTGGGGCTGGGGTGGTTGGGGCCGCTGGGGCTGGGGACGCGGTTGGGGTTGGGGTGGTAGAGGCTGGGGCTACGGACATGGCTTCTACGGCGGACG
>JASICF010000362.1 GCA_030044775.1 Candidatus Sulfotelmatobacter sp.
GTGTGCAAATGATCAGCTGGCAAAAGGCTATGGGTGCGGTCGCAATGGGCGGCGCCATTGCCTCGATGCACTATACCGGAATGTGGGCGGCAACCTTTTATCCATCGTCGGTTGCCGTTGATCTGACCAATGCCGTCACAATTTCCAACTTGGGTTTGTTTTCCATCAGCGCAGGCAGCGTGTTGGTCATAGCCGGAGCAATCGCTTTTTGCATGCTCGACAGGTTCATGACGTCGCAGAGAGGCAATCTCAACATCGCTCGGGAACGCGAACTCTATTTCCAAACTATGGCCGAGGCCATCCCGGAAATCATCTGGACCGCCAATCCCGACGGCCTCGTCGACTATTGCAACCAGAATATCCTGGCTTACAGCGGTCTTCCGCCTGCACAAATTCAGGGTGAGGCGTGGCTAACGGCCATTCATCCCGATGACCGTGATCTTTGTCTGACAAAGTGGAAAGAAGCCCTGAGTGCGGCAGAAAAGTACGAGGTGCAGTACCGTCTTCGCCGGAGGGATGGAGTCTATCGCTGGTTTTTGTGCCGGGCCAACCCCATTCGCGACCACGGAACCATCGTGAAATGGTTCGGTACATGTACCGACATCGAAAGTCAGAAGCTGAACGAACAGATTCTGGAACAACAGATTCTCGAGCGCACCATGCAATTGGCCGACGCCAATGAGCGCCTGGAGAAAGAAATGGCGGAAAGAGAGCACGCACGCAAGCAACTCGATGACGAACATGAAAAATCCATGAAAGACCTGGAGCAACGGTCTGAGCGTGCAGCGATGCTGGCAAAGATGGGCGAACTGCTTCAGAGTTGCATCAGCCGCGACGAAGTGATTGCCGTTGCCTTGAGTTTTGCTCCGAAAATATTTCCCGCCAGTCGGGGATCTGTTTTCCTGCTGAACGAATCCCGCGCTCTGGCGGAATTGGCTGGTTCGTGGTCGGAGTGCCAATTGCCCAGCATGGATTTTGAGACGAGCGACTGCTGGGCGTTGCGCACCGGTCACCTTCATCTCGTGTATGCCGACGACACGACTGCAAGGTGCAAGCACGCGGCCGAGCTTCAATGCTCGCATCTCTGCGTGCCGATTCTTGCCCAGGGAGAGGCGCTTGGCGTTCTGCACACGCAAGCCAAGCAAATTATCAACCGCCTGGATCCCGCTGAATTATCGTTCCGGATGACGTTCGCCGGGCAAATTGGCTTGTCGATCGCGAACATCAAACTGAGAGACGCGCTGCGAACGCAATCCATCCGCGATGCCCTCACCGGGCTTTACAACCGGCGCTACCTGGATGAAATTCTCGAACGCGAATTTCGCCGAAGTTCCCGTTCGCAACAGCGTCTCGGAATCATTATCATCGACCTCGATCATTTCAAGAACTTTAACGATGCTTTCGGCCACGATGCCGGAGATGCGGTGTTGCGCGAGACCGGGCGGTTGTTAACGAAGTACATCCGCGCGGAAGACTTCGTATGCCGCTACGGCGGTGAGGAGTTTGTGGTAATCCTGCCGACCGCGAATCTTCAGGCGGCTCACGGGCGCGCCGAAAACCTGCGGCTCAAAATGAGGCAATTGACCATCCTTTATCAGGGAAAGCCCATGGGAATGATCACGATTTCGGCCGGAGTAGCGGTTTTTCCCGACCACGGAGTAACTCCACAAGAAGTAATCGCCGCCGCGGACGCCGCGCTCTATGAAGCTAAGCGGAATGGACGCGATCAGGTGGTAATCGCCTCGACCCAGGCAGGAGAAGAAACCGAGCTGTCAACTTCGGCTAAATCGGCTTCAGGGTTGCTGAAGTCCTAAGATTTCTTTGACGCTCTCAAACCGTCTTTCTTCGTTCGTCTCTCTCGACCACGCCATCCTTGATGTTGATGATCCGGTGCGCGTATTCGGCAATGTCGTGCTCGTGGGTGACCAGCACGATCGTGTTGCCTTCGCCATGCAAGCGGTCGAAAAGGGCCATGATTTCGTTTCCGGTTTGAGAGTCGAGATTGCCGGTAGGTTCATCGGCGAGAATAATCGAAGGCCGATTGATCAGCGCGCGGGCGATGGCCACGCGCTGCCGCTGCCCGCCGGAAAGTTCGTTCGGCTTGTGCATCATTCGCTGTTCCATGCCAACTGCCGCCAGTGCCTCTTTGGCGCGCTCGATGCGTTGTTCCGTTGGAATTCCGGCGTAAATCAAAGGCAATTCCACATTGTGCAGAGCGGTGGCGCGGGCGAGCAGGTTGAACGTCTGGAAGACGAAGCCGATTTCCTTATTCCGTATGCGGGCCAGCTCGTCGTCATCGAGTTCGCTCACCAACTGCCCATTGAGCCAGTATTCGCCCTTAGTAGGCGTATCCAGGCAACCGATCAGGTTCATTAGCGTCGACTTGCCAGATCCCGAAGGGCCCATGATGGCAACATATTCGCCCCTGGCAATGCGAATGTTTACGCCGCGCAGAGCGTGTACTTGCTGCTCTGACCCCATGTCGTAGGTCTTCCACAGGTCCTCAGCCGCGATCATGCAGGACTGCGGCGGTGGAACTGCAACGGGGCTAGGCTGCATGTTAATAACTTCGGCGGTTGCCATTTTTTTCTCCTGCTCCGGCGCCACTGGGTTCTCCGGGATTAATTTCGACTTCGAGGGGCTCCGCTTATGGTTCGAGTTCCTTCAGTCCAAATCTCGCTGTTCCTGGCTCTTGTTTAAACCCAGAGTAACTTGTCCTTGGACGGATGAAGCCCGCAAAGGTTATGTTTCGTCTTCCTTTTTCGGTATGGAGTTATCGATCTTCACTCCGCTTCCAGAACGAATGGTGCGCAAAATCTTGTAACTGCCGGTGATGATTTCTTCCCCATCTTTTAACCCGTCGATCACTTCAATGTCGCTGGTTCCCGCGATGCCCGTCGTCACCGGAACGAACACCGCCTTCTTATTGCGGATTACGAAAACTCCCTGCACTTCCTGTTCTTTCTCCTTGGATGCAAGTTCCTTATGCGGAGCGGCGGCATGCACCGATCCGGGGGTTGCTTTTTCCTCTTCCAGTTGCGCTTTGGTCCGCACGGTTACCGACTGAATGGGGATCGAGAGCGCACTTTTCTTTGACGCGGTCGTGATCTTTGCTGTCGCGGAAAGTCCGGGCCGCGAATCCATCGGAGGATCGCTCAACGTGACCATCACCTTGAAGTCCTTGGCCTCTTCGCTGGCCGTCGTCTGTTGCGATGTAGCAACCCCGGTAGAGCGCACGATGGCGTCGTCTCCGATCTCAGAGATTGTCCCGTGAAAAGTTTTGCCTGGAATCGCGTCGATGCTTATTTCCGCGGATTGCCCGAGGCGCACGTTCACAATGTCAGTCTCGTCCACCATAACTTCCGCCTCGATGACCGACATATCGGCGAGAGTCATCAGGGTGCTGCCCGGCGAGTTCTGAATCCCGATCACCACCGTTTCTCCTTCGCGCACGGGCAGATTGGTAATCACCCCGTCGAATGGCGCGGCGTACGTGGTCTTCTTCAGCACATCGGCAAAACGCGTCAGCGTAGCTCGGCTCTGTGCGATGTGCTGATCGGCCGATTCCTTTTGTGCCTTGGCCTGGTTCACCCGCGCCTGCGCCTGATACAGCCCGGCGTCGGCTGTTGCCCACGCGTCCTTGCGGCTGTCGAAATCCGATTTCGAGATCAGGCCGCCGTTATACAGATTTTGGGCGCGGGCCCAATCGAGCTTGTTGCGATCATAATCGGCCTGGGCGCGCAGCAGGTCGGCCTGCGCCGTCTTCATGGCTGCTTCGGCAGCCAGTGCATCGGTTTCGGCTGCTTGCAGGGAAGCCTGGTTGGCATTTACGTCAGCCGAGGATTGCACATTTTCCAGTTGCGCCAGCAATTGCCCCTTCCTTACGCGGTCGCCTTCCTTGACGAAAATATGCGTGATTTTGCCAAATGCATTGGCCCCGATATTGACGTAGGTTTTCGGCCTTATTTCTCCCGAAGCGCTGACCACCGCGGTCAGATCCTCCCGCGCCACCTTTCCAGTCTGCACCGTAGCCACATTCTTGGCGCTCTGGTGAACCGTAATGCCAATAATCACGCCCAGCAAAACCACTGCGCCGGCGCCAATCGCAATTTTTTTCCAGAGCTTCATCGTTTCCCGTCACGCGTGCAGAATCGGGCTTTCGGAACCGACGCGCGAACGCGTCGTGCGGGCTCCGTTGCGGCAGACCCGGGCGTGGCCGACGGGCACATTCCAGGGATACGATCCCGGGGTCAGAAAAGTTCCAACCGGAAAATGCTTCGCCGGATACCAGAAACGCCAACGGGAACAGCGCAGGCAACCCAAAACAGAGAATTATAGCAATCGCAGACAATTCAAGCCGGTGGATAACCCGTTGATCTGCGGCAGCCAAAAAAAATATCGGCGCTGGGCGGGCAACTGGGCGGAAATGTCGGCGCGTCCAAGCCATAGGGGCTTGCTTAATCCGTTCTCTTAATATGACTTAACCTTGCGTTCGTCTGACCGAAGGCCTAAAATACACCAGCGAAGTCTGTTCTCGGGAGTCCCTCTCATGTTCCGGGTTGGTTCACGGTTTTCCTTATTTCTGGCGGTGTTGAGCGCGGCGGCAGTTTTGCCGAGCACGACCGTCGCTCAAAGTGACAAACCCGCCGAGGCGGGCAATTCCCAGCCCGGCTCCGCGGCAACCGGTCCCAACCAGCAATTGCAACCTTCGGATCAGACCGATCCACTGAAGCGCCCGCCTACCGAAAAACTGAAAAAGCAACAAAAACGCAACCTCAATGTCGAATTAAGCAAGACTTACAAGAAATGGCTGAATGAGGACGTGGTCTGGATCATCACCGATCAAGAGAGGGCCGCATTCAAACAGCTCACCAACGATGAAGAACGGGATAACTTCATTGAAGCTTTCTGGCAGCGCCGCGACCCCACTCCGGACACGGAGGAAAACGAATACAAGGAAGAGCATTACCGCCGCATTGCCTACGCCAACGAGCATTTCGCCGCCGGCATTCCGGGATGGAAGACCGACCGCGGCCGCATCTATATCATGTACGGCCCTGCGGATGAGATCGACTCCCACCCTTCGGGCGGAACGTATGAGCGGACCATGGAAGAAGGCGGCGGCGAGACCTCAACTTTTCCTTTTGAAGACTGGCGGTATCGCTACATCGAAGGTATCGGTCAGGAAGTCATCATCGAGTTCGTCGATACCTGCATGTGCGGCGAATACCACATGACGATTGACCGTTCCGAGAAGGACGCGCTGAAATACACGCCGAATGCGGGACTGACTCTCTACGAGCAAATGGGCATGGCGAATAAAGCTCAGCGTTTCACAGGTGGCGGGCTTGAACAGCTAGGCTCCGGTCCGGACAGTGCCGCTGAAGCCAGTAAAGAGTTCGACCGCCTGGAGCAGTATGCGAAGCTGCAGGCGCCGCCGCCGGTAAAGTTCAAGGATCTGGAAGAAATCGTAAACACAAAGATCGTTACCAACCTCATGCCGTTCGATGTGCGCACTGACTTTGTGAAAGTCACCGACGATACTGTGTTAGTGCCCGTTACCATTCAGATGAAGTATCGCGACATTACGTTCGCGAACAAGGAGGGAGTGCAACGAGGGACGGTGAACATCTTTGGCCGTGTGAGCACGCTGACGGGCAAAGTGGTGCAGACCTTCGAAGATACCGCGCAGGTGGACGTCCCAGCGGAGTTGCTGCCCAAGACCGCCGACAATTCCTCGGTTTACTGGAAGGCCTTGCCCTTGCGGCCGGGACGCTACAAGGTGGAAGTCGCGGTGAAAGACGTCAACGGTGACCGCAAGGGGCTATGGAGCCGCGGCATTATCGTTCCGGAATATTCCGACGATAAGTTGTCGACTTCCACGTTGATCGTTGCGGACTTGGTCGAGCCTGTGCCCACCAAAGACGTGAGTACGGGAAATTTTGTGATCGGCCTGAACAAGGTGCGGCCGCGGGTCGCGCCCGCCAACGGTAAACCAGCGGTCTTTAAGCGCACGCGGGATCCGAAAGTGAATTTCTGGATGCAGGTTTACAATCTTGGCGTGGACGATAAGACGCACAAACCTTCGGCCACCTTCGAGTACGACATTGTGAACGTGGCTACCAATAAGCCCGTCGTCCAGAAGACCGAATCCACTGATACGATGGGCAACGTGGGCGAGCAGGTGACGCTGCAGAAATCGATTGCCTCAGCCTATCTGCAGCCGGGCGTGTACAAGATCGAGATCAAAGTGAACGACAAAATCTCCAAACAGACCGTTGATCCTTCCGCGACTTTCGAGGTGGAGTAGCGGACTGTTTGATTCCCCGGGGGTTGAAGTGAAGCTTCGTCACTTCGGATTGTTGGCGCTGATTGCCGCCTTGTCGTTTCCAGGCTTGGCGTCCGATCGGTTCGCCGTAATCTCCGGATACGTGCGTGACGCGGCGGGCTCTCCGCAGATAGGTGCGGTGGTGCAGATTGGTGCGCCGTCGCGAAAGGTTACGGTATTTACCGACAGTAGCGGTTTCTTCTCCGCTCCTGGTCTGCTGCCCGGAATTTACTCGATCGAGGTTTCGGCTCCCGCATTTCTTCCCGCAATCTTCGAGAAGGTCGGCCTGTTGCCCGGCGGTGAGATTCGCCTGAAGGTAACGCTGAACACCTTGCTGAACGCGGCGGATCTACAGCCGCGACGAGCAAACGCAGAGGGCGATGACTGGAAGTGGACGCTCCGCTCTGCGGCAAACCGCCCCGTTCTGCGCGTTCTCGACAATCCTGTTCCCGATGAACAGCAGAGTCACGACTTGAAAGCCAGTCTTGCCTTCTTGGCAGGCTCGGCCGCCGAGGGCTACGGCAGCG
This sequence comes from Candidatus Sulfotelmatobacter sp., assembly GCA_030044775.1. Classification (GTDB taxonomy): domain Bacteria; phylum Acidobacteriota; class Terriglobia; order Terriglobales; family Acidobacteriaceae; genus Sulfotelmatobacter. The sequence continues at coordinate 6,856 of JASICF010000362.1, forward strand.
GGTCGGACGTCAGCACCACCTTCTCCGTTGAGCGATCCGTTTTCTCGGCGGATCGAATGGGCTTGAGCGGCAGCGTGGCTTATGGGGATGGGATGCCTACCGCCATCTTGCGGGCTTCGTATGCGCATAGTCTGCCCGACGGCTCGGGGCCATCCCTGGCCCTTGCGGCGCGGCGATTGGCGCCGTCCGACCCTTATCTCGGCAACGCAACGCTCCAGTCGCTGGCGCTAAACTC
>JASICF010000363.1 GCA_030044775.1 Candidatus Sulfotelmatobacter sp.
GTAGTGCTCGATATCTCGCAGGGGGGTATCGAAGTGCCGTCATTCCTAGGCAGAACGGTCCGCGGAGCCGTGGAAGCCGCCGAAGACAGCGGCCTGGAACTCGACGCCATCGGCAGCGGCGTGGCGCGACAACAATCTCCCCCTCCCGGTGCGCGCGTCGCGGCGGGCACGCACATCACCGTGCAGTTCGGGCGATAGACCAATACCCTAACTTCCGAGCACGCGGGTGCGCTGCGGGGAGAACTGAATCTCTCCATACTCCCAGCGGCCTCAGCGGTGAATGCCTTTGCCGGTTTGACCCGCCGAAAAACCGCGTGTTACCGTAAACAGTCGCGTATCCTGGCAGACCAGCCATACTCGCCGCTCGAGGTAAGATTTGTCTTCCGTAGAGACTACCCCCACCAGCCCCGCTCCTACTGTCCGCAAGACAGCCCTTAACGCGATCCATCGTCAGATGGGCGCGAAGATGGTTGATTTCAATGGCTGGGACATGCCGGTCGAATACCCTGCCGCGATCGGATGCGGAATTATTAACGAGCACATGGCCGTACGCACGGGGGTTGGCATTTTTGACGTCAGCCACATGGGTGATATTCGCCTCGCCGGCCCGCATGCTCTCGATGCCGTGCAGCATATTTCGATGAATGATGCTTCACGCCTTGCCATCGGTCAGGCGCAATATTCGGCGTTACTCTATCCGCAAGGAACATTTGTAGATGACGTGATCGTTCACCGCCTCGGCGAAGACGAATACCTCCTCGTTATCAACGCCGGCACGCGCGAGAAGGATTTCAACTGGGTGCGCGACAATACGCGGCAATTCGATTGCCAGGTGGAGAACCTGTCCGAGGACTTTACCCAAATCGCCATCCAGGGACCAAAAGCTGTGACCACACTGCAAAAGCTCGCTGATGCGGATTTGAGCGCAGTAAAGTTTTATTGGGTCACACGCGGCTCGGTCTGCGGCCTGAAAAATATTCTTATCGCGCGCACCGGCTATACGGCAGAAGACGGCTTCGAGATCTACATTCCCGCAGACGAGGGAACGAGCACGCGAGTGTGGAACGAAATTCTCGACGCTGGCAAAGAATTTGGCGCCGTTCCCTGCGGCCTGGGAGCGCGAAATACTTTACGGCTGGAAGGCAAACTTCCGCTCTACGGACACGAAATTTCCGATACGATCAATGTCTGGGAAGCCGGGCTCGATCGCTTCTGCAAAATGGAAAAACCCGAATTTATTGGACGCGCCGCGCTGGAAAAAGCAAAGCCAAACGTGAAGCGAACTCTAGCGGGACTAGAGATGGTCGATCGCGGCATTGCACGCGACGGGTATAAAGTGCTCGACCATGCGGGTCATGAAATCGGCTACGTTACAAGCGGATCTCCGGCACCGTTCCTGAAGAAAAATATTGCATTGGCGTACCTGCCTTTGGAGTTCGCAGCCGACGGCACAATGTTGAAAGTAGAAATTCGCGGGCAAGGCGTTGCAGCAAAACTCGTTCCGACGCCGTTTTATAAGCGGCCGAAGAAGGCTGCCTAGCGTTGGAATTCGCTGGAATTAGGAGCTATACGCTTTATGGCCTATCCAACAGACCGGAAGTACACGAAAGAACATGAGTGGATTCAGCCGAACGGGAACACCGCGGCCATTGGCATTACTGACCATGCGCAAGAATCGCTTGGCGACATCGTTTTCGTTGAGTTGCCTAAAGTCGGAGCAGAACTCACATCAGGCAAGACGTTCGGGACAGTCGAATCAGTGAAAGCAGTGTCTGATCTGTTCGCGCCCGCATCCGGAACGGTCACTGAGATCAACGGCGACCTGGCCACCTCGCCGGAAAAAGTCAACAAAGACGCTCACGGCGCGTGGATGATCAAGATCAGCCTAAAAAATCCGAAAGAACTCGATTCCCTGCTATCCTCCTCCGATTACGATAAGTTTGTGGCAGAAGAAGGAGGCCACTGAAGAATTGTCTAAATCCCAACTTCCGGTGGTTAAAACTCGGCAACCGCGACAATCTCTGATCAGCCATTTGGCACTTGAAATTCGAAAACCGGCGATGCCGCGAAACAGGCCTAGCGCAGCCGATCCGGCATCTGTCACAATCAAACTGACCCCCAGTTTCATCTAATAATTTCCCTATGCGTTATTTGCCAAAATCTCCTGCTGACCGCGAAGCCATGCTCAAAGCTGTGGGCTTGCGTTCGGTCGATGACCTATTCGCTCCAATTCCGGCAGAGTACCGTCTCAATCGCGAGCTCAAGATTCCGCGCCAGATGGCCGAGTCGGAAATTGTTGACTATTTCCGCCAGCGTTCTCGCGAGAATGCGGAGGGCTACGCCAGCTTTCTGGGAGCTGGAGTGTACTCGCATTACCGCCCGGTAATCATCGATTCGCTCATCTCGCGCGGAGAATTTCTCACCGCGTACACACCCTACCAGGCGGAAATTTCCCAGGGCACGCTGCAGTCGATCTTCGAATTTCAAACCATGATTTGCGAACTGACCGGCATGGAGGTCGCCAACGCTTCCATGTACGACGGTTCGACGGCTGCGGCTGAAGCCGTGATGATGGCGGTTCGCCTCACCGGACGCCGGTCGGTAGTTCTCGGGCGCAGCCTGCACCCCGAATATCGCGAGGTTTTGGCTACGTATGCCACACACCAGGGCATGCCGCTTTCCGTAGCGGATTTCGGCGAGAACGGGCGCGTAAATTTGGCTCAATTGGAGAAGTCGATTTCGTCCGAGACCGCCTGCGTGCTTATTCAATCACCGAATTTTTTCGGAACTATCGAAAATGTCGCAGCGGTTGCAGAGATCGCGCATAAGAATGGCGCACTGCTTGTGGTCTCAATTGCCGAAGCGGTCTCTCTGGGCATTATCGAACCGCCGCGCGAAGCCGATATCATCGCCATGGAAGCGCAATCTTTCGGTGTGCCCGTCGGCTTCGGCGGTCCTCATTGCGGGGTGATCGCGACACGCGAAAAATTCGTGCGTCAGATGCCGGGACGATTGGTGGGGCAGACTGTCGACAAACACGGCAAACGAGGATTCGTCCTGACGCTGGCTACGCGCGAGCAGCACATTCGCCGAGAGAAAGCGACCTCGAACATCTGCACCAACCAGGCGCTGGTTGCCCTGATGGTCAATATCTTCATGACGGTCTATGGCAAGGTCGGGTTGAAAGAACTGGCTAAACAGAATCTTGCAAAAGCCGCATATGCGGCTGAGCAGTTTGGCAAGCACAGTAAAGTTTTGTTTGGGGGCACTCCTCGATTCAATGAATTTGTTGTTCAGACCGGCGAAGATTCTTACGCAATTAATAATCGCTTGCTCGGGCATAAAATTATCGGCGGCCTGCCGCTGAAAAAGTTTTATCCCGAACTTGGCAATGCGGCATTGTGGTGCTGCACCGAGCTGACGACGCGCAATTCCATCGATACCGCGGTCGGGCTGGCCGCGGAAAGCCAACGCTCGGTTCGATCCGCGAACCAGGAAGCCGAGGAGGTGGCGCGATGAAGCACATGACTCGCAAGGCCACCCGCCACGTCAGCCAGAATGAAGGATTGATTTTCGAAAAGTCCTCGGCGGGAAAAGCCGCATGGAAACTCCCGCCGCTCGATGTTCCTGAAGTAAACACTGCTTCCCTGCTTGGAGAAGCTGAGAGAAGAGATCTTGGCAACATGCCGGAAGTGAGCGAGATCGAAATCATTCGCCACTTCACGCGGCTTTCCACCTGGAATTATGCGATCGATCTCGGGATGTATCCGCTCGGTTCGTGCACGATGAAATACAACCCTCGGGTGAATGAAGCAGTTGCGCGCGTGGAGGGAATTGCCAACGGCCATCCTTACCAGCCGGAAAAGATTTCGCAAGGGGCGCTGCAAAT
>JASICF010000364.1 GCA_030044775.1 Candidatus Sulfotelmatobacter sp.
AAAATCGCAGCGGAGCGAATCTGAACGAAACGCTTCTGACTCCGGCCAACGTCACCTCTGCGAGTTTTGGCAAGCTCTTTTCCCAACTTGTGGATGGTTACGTGTACGGTCAGCCGCTGCTGATCTCGAACCTCACCATCGCCGGCGCTACTCACAACGTTCTCTTCGCAGCCACGGAAAACGACAGTGTCTACGCCTTCGACTCCGACAGCAACACCGGGAGCAATGCGAATCCGTTGTGGCAGGTATCCCTGCTGCAATCCGGCGAGACGCCCCTGACCGATGGCCCCATTCAACCCGTCGAGGGCGTAACCTCCACTCCCGCGATCGACACTACGACCAACACGATGTATGTGGTTTCCACGGAAACTTCATCCGCCGCCGGAGGCACGTTCCGGCTGAATGCGCTGGATATCACCACCGGAGCGCAAAAGCCCGGCAGCCCGATTCAGATCACCGCTTCTGTCAGCGGATCGAACGACACGACACTCGGTACCGACTGCCTGCAGCGAGCCGCGCTGCTGGTTCTCCCTGGGCCAACCGCCTCGGTGTTCATTGGCTTCGGCAGCTGCCACAGCGGATGGTTGCTGGCTTACACGTACGATGGGTCTACCCTTACCCAGACCGGTGTATTCAACATGAGCCCAAACCTGTTGGGCGAGGGCACATACGCCAGCGCCGGCGGAGTCTGGATGGGCGGCGGCGGACCAGTTTCAGACGGCAACTATGTTTATGTCACGACCGGAAACGGGCCTTGGGATGGGCAGACCGCGTTCGGCGATTCAGTCATGAAATTCACGCAGACGCTTCAACTGGAAGATTACTTCACGCCATACGTCTATGCGTACATGGATTGCGCTGATGCCGATCTTGCCTCCGGCGGCCTGATGCTGATTCCCAATACCACAGAACTCGTGGCGGGCGGGAAAACCGGAAAGATCTATGTGGTAAATACCGGCGATCTGGGGCAGATGCAGAACAACGACACCGGGGCGACGCAGACCTTGTGGTTTGAAAGCGATTTGCTTCCGCCTTACGAGGCAACTTGCACCGGCACCACCGAATCCGGGTCGGCTGACATTAACTCCTACGAAATCTTCGGCACGGCCGCGTACTTTAATGGATCTGTGTACTTGGGCATCACGCCGACTGCGACGGATGCTGCAAACGGTACCGTGAGGGAGTTCCCATACTCAGGAACTCTTTCGTACGGCGGCTACACGCAGCCCAACATTCTTGAGGGCAGCTACGGCACCACGGCATTCATCTCCGCGAATGGAGCATCAAACGGAATTCTATGGATGATCGACCATGGCGATCCGCTGCAGAACGGCGCAAGCGCCGCACCGACAAGTGCCACTCTTCGCGCCTACAACGCGAGCAATTTGGGCTCGCCGGCGTCGGAGCTTTACGGCAGCACTGGGAGCGATACGCCCGGGTACGGAATTAAGTTCACCGCTCCCATCGCGGCGAACGGGAAGGTCTACATTTCGACTGCGCATGATCTGACGACCGTGACCAATCCACAGGGAGAACTGGATGTGTACGGATTGAAATAGATGTGCAGGTAAGGGTACTAATTGCGGCTATGGCTGCGAGGGTACGGTAGCCGCGGCCTAAAGCCCGCAAAAGAAAATGCTGCGGTAAGAAGATTCGGCATCCAATACGTTGCCGGCATGGTCTCGCCTCGGCGCTGCCGATTTCGGCGACAAATTCTTGCCCCAATGGATGCCAAGCGTTAACAAATCTCGCCGTCTGTGGATGTGGATCGCGATCGTTGCGGTGGTTTTCCTCACGGCTGCGTTCATCGCTGTGAAGATGGTCGTCGCCCGCGCCGAGCCCATTCTTCGCGCACGCGTAATGCAAACTCTGTCGGCTCGCTTCCACGGCAAAGTTCAACTTGGCGATTTCGCCGTTTCCATCGCCAACGGAATTCAAGTGACGGGCGACGGACTTAGAATCTTCGGTGCGACCGATGCTAATCCTTACGAGCCGGGAATCCAGCCGCTCGTTGCTGTCCAGCAATTTCGTTTTCGCACTTCAGTCGGCAGCCTCTTTCATTGGCCCATGCACATCGATACCGTTCATGTGAACGGTCTTGAGCTGAACATTCCGCCTAAAGGCAACCGGCATGAGATCAGCGCCATTGGGGCGAACAGCAGCCGCGTCACGATCTTTTTCGATCACGTCGACTGCGAAGATGCTACGCTGCTCATCAATACTCCAAATCCCGCGAAGCCTCCTCTCGAGTTTGCCATCAAGCATCTGCAGTTGAACAATGTTGGTCCGGGCCAACCTTTTCAGTTCGACGCTACGCTGGTGAATCCGAAACCTGTCGGCGACATTCACTCCGTCGGCATCTTCGGACCTTGGCAGGGAGATGACCCGCGCGATACGCCGGTGCAGGGGCATTACGCTTTCACTCACGCCGATCTGGGCACGATCAAGGGAATCGCGGGAACGCTCTCTTCGACCGGCGAATACTCTGGCACGCTCGATGATATCCAGGTCGATGGCAGCACTGATACCCCTGATTTCCAGATTGCCAGCAGTGGCCATCCGGTCGCCCTGCATACGCAATTTCACGCCATTGTCGACGGCACCAGCGGCGACACCTATTTGCGGCCGGTCAATGCAACGTTTCTCGATACTTCGCTGAGTGCGAGTGGCTCCGTGACTCGCGTAAAGAATCCGCACGGTCATGATATCGAACTCGACGTGGTCTTGCACCGCGCCCGCATTCAGGATTTGCTGCGGCTCGGCGTGCATACCGAACCCCCGATCATGACCGGTCCCGTTGCAATGACCACGCGCCTGAGCCTGAGTCCCGGAGATGCCTCCGTAGCTGACCGGCTCCGGCTAAGAGGAACGTTTCACGTGCTCGACGCTCACTTCACCAATCAGAAGGTCCAGTCGAAGATCGACACGTTCAGCCTGGTCAGCCAGGGTAGGCCCCGTGAAGCCCGCGATCACTCGCAGCAGCAAACTGTTCCCACCGACCTGAAGGGCATATTCAGCTTGCGCGATGGCCTTCTGACTTTCTCTCTCCTTCACTTCCTGATTCCCGGCACTCACGTTGATATGGCTGGTGTTTATAGTCTTGACGGTCAGACGTTCGATTTTCACGGAAAAGCAAAACTGGAAGCTTCGCTCTCGCAGATGACCACCGGCTGGAAATCCCTCCTCCTGAAACCCTTGGATCACTTTTTCCGCAAAAACGGAGCGGGCACGGAAATCCCGATCAGAATCTCAGGTACCGAATCGGAGCCGCACTTCGGTCTGGATTTTCATCGTAAAGATGACAAGCAAGGAACTCCCGGAAAACAGGAGATGGCATCGCAGAATCGTTAGAACGCCGCTCTGGACGCGGAGTGCAGCTTAAAACAATGTTGGAGGCATCGATCGCAAGGATATGATTCCTCAAGAACGCTTAGCGCAGCTCGCAAACTATCTTAGGAGGCAACCATGAGTGAAAACGCCAGCACCACTCTGCCCGCTGTCGTTGAAAAAGTAATTCGGCCACTACAGCCGGGAGAACCGGAGAAGGCGCAGATCAGTGTTGAAGGCGCTGATCATCTCTACCGCGAGCTTCGCATTGAGAATGCGCTTGTCGACGAAAACGGCGAGCGTGTAAAACTAAAGCCGGGCGACGAAGTCGACGTTACTATCGAGGCCCCTGCCGACCCGTCCACTCCTCGGAAGGAATCGGCCACAGACAATGACCGCCACAAAGACAAGAAAGACGACGACTAGAAGCGGCGGCACGCTGGGTCGCGCAGCCGGCCGTCATCGGTCGCCTGAACTATTTTCTGCCGTTAAGAATTCGCAACAGCAGCAGCCAGCGCCGCACGTTCGTCGTCATCAAAAAGTTTTCTTTCACGTGCGCCCGCCCGTTTTCGCCCAATTGTTTGGCGAACTCGGGATGAGTCAACAGGTAGCGCATCTGATACGCGCATCCTTCCACCGAATGCACTAGCACTCCGGTCAGCTTGTGAATAATCTGATTGGGAATTCCGCCGACTGCGCCCCCAATCGTCGGCTTGCCTTTCCAAAGCGCCTCGGTTACCGTCAGCCCGAAACCCTCCTTCACCGATTTCTGCACGATGATGGTAGAGGCACGCTGCAACGCGTTAATCTGCAGAGCGCACCAGGGCGGCAGGTCGAGAATAATAACATCGGGATCGTCTCCCGCCGCTTCGCGCACTTCTCGCAGAACTGCCGCTCCTTCGGGATCGTCGGTCGCGCCTCCGCCCGCCATCACCAACTGAGAATCCACATACTTCCGGGCTTCCTTGAATGCCTGAATCACTCCTACCGGATCTTTCGCCCGGTCGAAACGCGACACCTGGGTCACGATTGGCCGCGAGCGGTCGATGCCCAATTCATCGCACACCTGCTGCACAAACGCGTCATCGAGTTCTTTGTTTTTTTCGGATAACGGGTCGATGCACGGGTAGAAGAGGTATTGCGGGATCGGCAACTGCCGAGCAAAAGATTGCGAAGAAAAAATGGCAGCGTCATATTTTTCAATGAATGGGCGAAGAAATCCCCAGACCTCGGGATTCGGGTTCGAAAGATCGATGTGGCATCGCCAGACCCAGTGCTGCGGCGAGTTCGTGCGCGCCTGAATTAGGGGCGCAGGCTGCGGATCGTGAATCACGATGAACTCTTCGTTGAACTGCAGGCGCTGCCGGTTCTGCTCGTTGTTCATCAGGAAAATGTCCCGAGCTTGCTGCGTGAGCCGGTAATCGCTGCCCTGAAGGGCATTGTGAAAACCCTTCGTGACTTCAAAAAAATCGTTTCCGCCGGTGATCACATCCCAGTGCGTCACGACCTCAACTTCGTTCAGCAGCGGAACCAGTTGATTCAGCATCTCGGCCACGCCGCCGCCCACTGCGGTGGAATTCACCATCTTTAGGGTCTTGCCTTTCAGTTCCCGCGCCAGAAACCGCAGTTCGTCGATTTCCGCTTCACCGACGATCTTTTTGTAATCGTCGAGATGCGGCGGTGGGACCGGGGCCGGCGGGGTCTCCCAGGTGCGCGGCCTTTTCCGCCGCTCCACGCGTCCGGGTGTAGCGGGCGCAGCAGTGAAAGCTGTACCAGCGCTGGGTGAAAAGTCTGGCGCCGTTTCAGTGCGGGTTTGCGATTCTACAGGTTCCATAAAATTGATCTGTTACACCAACGCTCGTTCTACGATCCTGATGATTTGATTCTTCACGTCGTCCAAGGTGACTGTATAAATGTCGATTCGATTCAATTGCCGCGCCGCTTCAGGGAGACCGAGATCTTCGAGAAGCCATTGCGAAAAGTCGTTGGACATCAGTTTTATCCGCAGCCGTGCCTCGATGAAGTGGTGTTGAATGCTGTGCACCGAGACGTGCCGCAACCCTTCGGCGAACTCCCGCAGAGTCCGCGCCACGTACTGCGTCGGAATCACTACAATATCGGAAGCGCAGAAATAAAAAGTCTCTCTCGCCTGCCGGCTTTGTACGGTCGGGTTGCGATTCACAAATTCCCCGACAATCTGAACAAACCTCTCTCGCAACTCGGCGACCGACGTGAATTCCCGTACGTCTACGCTCGCGAGCGCTTCCGCCAGGCTGGGCTCGTTGCAGGCCGACGAGGCCCACTCCGCAAAGTCATTGGAAAAGCCCTCGCGAATGAAGTGATGCTCCTGCAACGTCCGAAAAGTATGTTGAAAGATGGAGCCTTCGGGGCATTCCCGCAGTGCGCCCAGAAACTCAACCAGTGTCGTTGCCTTTTGCGGCGTTACGCGCAGCAGATGCGCCGAGGTATTGAAGTAGAACGCTTTCACCGCGGTATGCGGCCGAACAGGTGTCACTGCCGAGGTTGTCATGCGTATGTTCCTTGAGATGACCACACCATGCGAAATGTTCGACGCAAGAAAATTATGCTGATTAACCGTTCCGAGGATAGAGCGAACTCACGCAGCCGGTACGCTCGTGCGAGGTCTTGCGTCGATGCGATCCGGAGCATCCAGCCGCAACTCGCAAAGTTCAGCGATCAGGTTTCCCGCCCAGCCGTAAATGTTGTGTTCACGTATTTGCTTCCGCATGTTGCGCACCCGCATCTGCTTTTCTTCTGGCTCCATTTCCAGGGCCACGTGAATCGCTTCCGCTGTCTGATCGATGTCATAGGGGTTCACCAGCAGCGCGTCTCTCAATTCTCGCGCCGCTCCGGTGAACTGGCTTAAGATCAGAACGCCGCGTTCATCCTGCCTTGCGGCAAGAAATTCTTTTGCCACAAGATTCATTCCATCGTGTAGCGAAGTCACCAGGCAAAGATCGGCTGCACGATAAAAGTCGTCGATTTCGTGATGGCTGTGGTGCCGCTTCAAGAACAAAATCGGCTTCCAATTGCCCGCTTGAAACCGCCAGTTGATTCTTTCCGCTTCCGCTTCCACCTCCGCCATCAAGTCCTTATACCTTCGGATGTGCGTGCGGCTTGGAGCGCCAATCTGAATGAATGTGAATTTTCCCTGATATTTCGGATACTTCTCCAGAAACCTCTCGATGGCCTGAAACCGCTCCGGAATTCCCTTCGTGTAGTCGATGCGGTCCACACCCAGCCCAACAAAGGGAGTTTCTATTCCCAGGCTGTGCATCAGTGTGGCGCGCTTCATGTATTCTTCTCTGAAGTTAATGGAATCGGGAGGAGCATCCTCGGGCGAATCCACGCTGATGGGGAACGGATGCACAATCGTTCGGTGATTTTGGCGGGCGACGGAAAAATGTTCCCAGTCAACCTGCGATTCCACCACTCGATCCACCGTCTGCAGAAAATTATTGCAGTGCGACTGGGTGTGAAACCCGATCAGATCGGCTCCCAGCAGTCCCTCCACCAGTTGCTTCTGCCAGGGGCAAATGCCGAAGGCTTCCGGATTCGGCCATGGAATGTGCCAGAAGATGGCTACCCGTGCATCCGGCCTTTTTTCCTTGATCATTCGCGGCAACAGCGCGAAATGATAGTCCTGCACCAGAATTACCGGTTTTGAAACGTCTGCAATCTCTTGCTGAACCGCGGCATTGAACTTGCGATTCACTTCCTGGTAATACTGCCAGTCCTGCGCACGGAAAATCGGCCGGGTATGCGCCACGTGGCATAGCGGCCACAGTCCTTCGTTGGCAAAGCCGTAGTAGTATCCTTCTTCTTCTTCTTTGCTCAGCCACACTCTCCGCAGCGTGTAACGCGGATCGCGCGGAGGGACACGCAGCCGGTCGTGCGAATCCACCACTTCCATGTCCGCGTCTCCGCTGCCGTGGGCAATCCAAGTTCCGTCACAGGCGTCAAGAACCGGCTCTAATGCCGTCACCAGGCCGCTCGGCGGCACCACGGCCTCCACCGTTTTGCCTTTGCGCTCGTGAATGTAGGGTTCGCGATTCGACACCACAAACAATCGCCCATCTCCCAGCCGATACTGAACTTGTACAGCCAGCCGATCGGCGGTCCACATCGATTCTCCGGCTTCTCGCAGCCGCGCTTCCTGTTCCGCCGCAATTCGCGCCTGGCTCAGGCTTTCCGTCAAGCCCACCACCTCCCAAGCCAGGGGCTTGAAAAGATCGAGGTCCGGCATCTGCTGCCGCGACGAAATTCGTCCCGTGCGCAACGCGCGCATCCACTGCGCCGCCCGGGCGATCGGCCCAGCAATGCTCCACCGAACGATCAGTACAGTGATGCACACGATCAGAAAGACCTGGATCAGAACCGTAACGAACGCCTCTCGCCAGGTGCGAAGATTTTGGGCGCGGATGTACCCCGCATCGTGCACCACCAGAAGCCCGCCCACGATTTCATCCTGCCGGTAAAGCGGCAATGCAAAGATATTCACTGGCTTATCATTGAGCCGGATGTAAGAACTCTCGCCGTGTCCGTCGATCATCGCCTGTATCACGTCGTGCGGAGTCGAAGTCAGCACCTTCGCCAGCTCGGGAGTAATCGCAACTACTTTGCCCTCGCGGTCGCTCACCGCAATGCCCAGCAGGTGCTCGCGGTTGGCGAAGTGATCGACCGTGCGCTGCAGCGACCGGTCCGAGCCGTTCTCCCAGGATTTCTCGATATTTCCAGCCACGCTTTCGCCCAGAACTTCAGCTCGCCGCTCCAGTTCTCGGCGCAGCGATAGTTTCTCTCGCACGACTTCGTAATAGGAAAACCCCAGCGACACCAGCGTGATGCCGACGATCAGAGACATAATCAGCCGCAAACTTAGCAGGCGCACAAGACCTCCAGCGGCAGCACGGTACCGGCTGCGGCGATATCGGGAACGGCGATACCGGCCTGTTTTTTCCACGTTCTATTTCGCTCTGGCTTATTGACGGCGAAGGCGGCGCTTTCGTGTCTATGAATGGGGAATCCGCGTTTGCGGCTCGCGACATTCCATCGAATTTCCGAGTCGTAAAAGCGCATCATTCTCTTTTGCAGCAGCTCACAAAATTGTAGTGATCGATGGGTTCATACAACATACGTAGATCACTGTAGAACTTCTGAGGCGATCTCACAGTGCTTAGAACTTCCGGAAGCCCATTCGCGCCGCGGGCGCCCTTACAAGCAGCATGCGTAGGTCAGGCTTCGAGGCAACCTGCCCGATGGTAGACTGTGCAGTTCAGTCCTCTGAAAGGTACTAGATATGACCGAAACGACCCTCGCACCGTCCGCTTCCGCGCCGCTGACGACTCTCAGCGACGACGAGATTCTCTTTCGCGACAATATCCGCCAGTTTGCCGACGATAAAATTCGACCCCTTGTGAAAGACATGGACGAGAAAGGCATTTTCGAAAAAGATCTCATCCATGAGTTTTTCCAGCTTGGGTTGATGGGCATAGAAGTTCCCGAGCAGTTCGGCGGCAGTGGGGCAAAGTTCTTTGAAGCCATTCTCGCCGTCGAAGAGCTTTCGCGCGTCGATGCCTCGGCCGGCGTCATCGTCGACGTGCAGAACACCCTTGTCAATAACGCTCTCTTGCGCTGGGGCAACGCCGAGCAGAAAAAACGGTTCCTGCCGAAAATGGCCTCCGACACTTGCGGCGCCTATGCCCTAAGCGAGGCCGGTTCCGGTTCCGACGCGTTTGCGTTGCAAACTCGAGCCGAACTCAAGGGCTCTGATTACGTTCTAAACGGCCGCAAGCTTTGGATTACCAACAGCAAAGAAGCCGATCTCTTCGTGCTTTTCGCCACGCTCGATCCCTCGGCTGGCTACAAAGGCATTACTGCTTTGATTGTCGAGAAAAAATTTCCCGGTTTCAGCGTGGGCAAGAAAGAAGATAAGCTCGGCATCCGCGCGTCTTCCACTTGCGAGCTGATTCTCGAAGACTGCAAGGTCCCTAAAGAAAATGTCCTCGGCGAGCCCGGCAAAGGCTACAAGATCGCTATCGAAACCTTGAACGAGGGCCGCATCGGCATCGGAGCGCAGATGATCGGTCTCGCCCGCGGCGCTTGGGAATATGCCGCTAAGTATGCGCAAGAGCGCAAGCAGTTCGGCAAGCCCATCGCCGACTTTCAGGGAGTCCAGTTCCAGATTGCCCAGATGGCCACCGAGATCGAAGCCGCGCGCCTCATGGTTTACAACGCTGCGCGCATGAAAGACGCTGGGGTGAACTTTGTCAAAGAAGCCGCCATGACCAAGCTTTTCGCCTCTCAGGTCGCCGAACGCGTCACGTCGCTCGCCATCGAAATCTACGGCGGCTACGGGTTCACGAAAGATTATCCCGTCGAAAAATACTGGCGCGACGCCAAGATCGGCAAGATCTACGAGGGCACCTCGAACATGCAACTGGCAACCATTGCCAAGCTTCTCCTGGGCGGAAAATAACTCCACCGCCTTTGGTTGTTGCCGCTGAAAGCGGGAAACCGCCGTCCAGAGCCGGGACTCTCCGCAGTTCCGGCAGTCCCCGTTGCTCAATATATGCATTCCATTGCACTTCGGCTCCCGGCGATCACGCCAACCGCAGTTCCTTAACCCGCATCTATTCAATGGTTTCCCGCTTCGTCAAGCATTGGCTCGCAAGCTGCACTTCCGCGGCATAGCCTGCGCTTGTAAGCCATCTTCGGGGTGTAATTTGATGAACTGGCTCGACAGCACGACAGCCGTTGCGGTTCCAGCTCCAGCTTCCAGGAATAAGAAAAAG
>JASICF010000365.1 GCA_030044775.1 Candidatus Sulfotelmatobacter sp.
CGTGGAGTTCCGTCCATCCAGACATAGGCGAGGCGTGCGGGTATCTTAGAGCGCAGCAGCTCCTGCGATGCGGGATGTTGCAACAGTTCGAGACCACCTTGTTTCACTGCTTTCATAGGCACCTCCGGATTACGTGCCGACTTCCACCGGATTGAGATCGACCCTCGGGGCTCTCCGTATCTTGCTGTGAGCAATGATCTTCATTCGCGCATTAGGGTATCATTCCTGTTCCACATGCTTCCATGGGAAAAATGAACCTATGAGGATTTTCTGGATCATTGTGCTTGTTCCGCTGATTTCGGTGATCGCGATTTCACTGGCGGTGCACAAGCAAGCCGCGAAAGCGGCTTCGGATCAGAAAACGCACGCCGCGCCGGCTGCAAGAACAGCCGCTGCCAATGGTTCTGCTGACGCGACAATGGAGGAAACCGGTCCACTCACGATTCCCGACACGACTCTGGCCATTAACTCCGACAAGCCAATGTCGGAGCGCGTGGTGCATTATGAGATCGACGCGCATTACGACGGAAAGACGCATGCCGTAACTGCGAATGAAGTTCTCACCTATCACAACCTGACCGGGCAAACGCTCGACCATTTTCCGTTTCATCTGTATCAAAATGCGTTTCAGCCGAACGCGACCTGGGTGCGCGAAGCGAAAATTGAAGGCAGCCGCGATACCGCTTACGACAAGTGGGAAGAAAAAGAATACGGTTCGGAGACGATCAACAAGATCGAGGTCGTAGGCCAGGGTGATCTAACGGCGCAGTTGCACTACATCCAGCCGGACGACGGAAATAAAGACGATAAGACCGTAATCGATTTGCCGGTGACAAAGCCGATTCCGGCAGGCGCGTTTGTGCAGTTCAAAATCGCTTTTCAAACCAAGTTTCCAGAAACGCAGGCGCGTTCGGGGTGGAAGCGCGATTTCGTGCTGGGAGGGCAGTGGTTCCCGAAAGTTGGCGTGTGGTGGCACGGGGCGTGGAATTGCCATCAATATCATGCTACGACGGAGTTTTTTGCTGACTTTGGCGTCTACGACGTGAAGTTGACGTTGCCACACGATGAAGTGGCGGGCGCAAGCGGTGTAAAAGTCGGCGAGGTGAGCAATCCCGACGGGACCAGGACCCTCATCTACCACGGCGATGACATTCACGATTTCGCCTGGACGGCGAGCCCGCGCTACAAAGTAAGAGAGGCTGTCTATCAGGCGCAGATGGGGCCGGTGCAGATGCGGATTCTGATGCAGCCGGCGCACTGGAGCCAGGTTGACCGCCACGAAAAGATTCTGCGCGAGTCGCTGCAACATTTTGAAAGCTGGTACGGGCCGTATCCGTATAAAACGATCACGTTGGTCGATCCCGAGCCCGATTCGGCGGCGGGAGGAATGGAATATCCAACGTTCATTACCGGCGAGACGAGCTGGTTCATGCCAGACGGTTTTTATTTTCCAGAAGTCGTGATCGAACATGAGTTCGGCCACCAGTACTGGTACGGCATGGTGGCAACCAACGAATTCGAAGATGCCTGGATGGACGAGGGCATCAACAGCTACACGGAAGTGAAGGTGCTCGATTCCATCCTGGGCCGCGATACCTCGATGATCAATCTTGCGGGCATCACTTTGAGCGAACGCGGCGAACAGCGGTTGACCTATAATCTCACTGCCGATCTTGATCCCATCGCCGAAAAGGCTTACGACTACTACGACTTCAACTCCTACGACGGAATCACCTACGGGAAGACGGCGAGCGTTCTGCTCACGCTGGAAGGCATCATCGGCGAAGACACGATGCAGAAGGCGATGCACGTTTACTTCATGCGATACCGCTTCGCGCATCCCACGAAAGAAGACTTCCTGAAAACGATTGAAGAGGTCTCCGGAAAGAATCTGCGCTGGTATTTCAACCAGGCGATCTATGGTTCGCAAGTGATGGATTACAAGGTGCTGAAAATCGAGTCGTATCCGGCGAACTGGTATGAGGAAAAGAAAAGCTCTCTCCAAAAACCTGACAAGAACACGACATACGGTTCATTTGTCTGGTTGCAGCGCAAGGAAGATTTCGTGATGCCCGTGGATGTCGAGATCAAGTTCGATAACGGCGAAAAAGTTCGCGAGCATTGGGATGGCGAGAGCCGCTGGGTGAAGTTTGGTCCGTACGAGAAGAAGGCAAAGGTGGTTTCAGCGGAGATCGATCCCGATCATACGATTCAAATCGACCGCAACGATTTCAATAATAGCGACAGAGACGAGCCGCATCCCAAGGCGACGCGTAAGCTGGAGAATTACTTCATGTTTATCAGCCAGTGGGCTGGCCAGGCATTGGCCTGGTGGGGAGTTTAAATCGATAACCGGAACGCATGAACAAAAATGAAGGCAAGAACGAAGGATTGTTAAGCGGCGCATTGAGCCGCGTTGGGCACAACAAGCGCTACATTTTCTGGTTCTACGTGCTGAATGTTGCACTGGCGTGGCTGGGTGCGGGAGCTTTTCAAGCCCAGGCGCATGAGATTCTCGATCACAGCCTGCTCGCCGGCCGGTTGGTGCACGGTTTCGACTTGGCGGTTTTTATTGAAATGCTCGCGCGGCCAGAGTTTGGGCAGATGCTCGCTTCTGCGGCTCCTGCAATGCACTTCGCCGTACTCTACTTTTTGCTGACTGCTCTTTTCATGCCCGGAGTGCTGCAGGGCTACGCCTCAACGTACCGATTGCCGCGTGATGAATTTTTCCGCGCCTGCGGAACAAATTTGTGGCGATTTACTCGGCTAATGATCGTCGCTTTCATTGTCGTCGGAATCTTGTCCGCAGCGCTTTTCGGCCTTCGCGGCGCATTAATGGACAAGGCCATGGACAGCACGAATGAATTGCTGTATTTCGAGGTTTCGGTCGCGGCCCTTTGCTTGATTTTTCTGGTGATGACGGCGGTGCGCATCTGGTTCGACCTGGCGGAAACGGACGTCGTTCTGGGCGAGCGACGGGCCGTGCGGAAATCGATTGGTGCCGGTTTTCGACACGCGTGGCGGGGCCTGGGCCGTTTGCTCGGCGCTTACGTACTGATCGCCATCATCGGTATCGGCATCCTTGTGGGAGGCATTTATTGTTGGATCAGGTTTGTGCCCTCGGCCAGTGTACTTGGAGCGGTCGTCGTCAGTCAGTTCATCCTGATCCTGCTGCTGGTTGCGCGCTTCTGGCAGCGCGGCGTCGCCGTGACCTATTACCTGTACGATATGGTCGAACCCATAACCGAGAAACCGTTCATTCCGGAGCCAAGCGCAACGCCAGTCCCGCCTCCGGCGATGGCCGGAGCGCCGAGCACGCCGCTTGAGCCGGCTGGAACCTAACATTCGCAGTGGCTATTTGTAGAGGCTGGGATATTCCCGCATCGGCCCGCGGATTTCACGCAGTTTTTGGCTTGACCACGGCCTCGATCTTTTCTAGCACGGCAGAGGCCGCTTCGCCCGCCTCACGTGTCGGAAAATCGTCATCCAGTTCAACTACCGGCAGGCTGGCGCAGGCGGACTGGAATGCCTGACGCGTCATAGGCGACGCTGTGATGTCGGGACCTAATACCAGAAAATCAAAGCGCGTGACGCGCATCAGGATTCTGGCATCGCCGACATGGTTCGTGGTGTGGACGTCGTATCCTGCCCGCCGCAACAGTTCGCGCAAGTAAGCGAGGACATCGGCATCCTTAGCCACGCAGAGTACCCTGCGTTCAATTGGGACGGGCGTTTCGGCGCGGCTCCCGGGCTGGTAGAAAGCGGCGACCGCGTTCTCTTCCGATTCGTGCGTGTCGAACAGTTTGTTCAGATGTGACAATTCCAAAACCTTGCGGACGTGTTCCGGAACATTGCATAACTTCAGGTCGCCGTGAACTTGGCGCGTGCTGGTCAGCGTGCGAACCATTGTGCCCAGGCCGCTGCTGTCAAGGAAGGCGACGTCGCCTAAATGGAGAACAATGGCGCGGCGATCTCGCAATAACCACGCGATATGGGAACGAAGGGACTCACTTTCGCCTCCCGCAACGATTCTCCCGCAGCAGTGCACGATGGTGACCCGTCCCACATCTCGAGTGTCGAGCGACAGGCGCATAGGACTTCCTGCGGCAAGAGGGACTTGCCGCAAAATCGCAACATTATATGCCATGACAAGCCCATGCGGGGACTCGATGGTTGTCGAATACGATCACAGTACAACGATGGTGATCCCGCGATTGCCGCGACCGAGATCGCAATCGTTCTTCAGTTCTGAATGCAACTGCAGAAGCTTCCAGGCGGCGTCATCTGATCTCGACCAGTTTTCTCCGAAGATGCAACCGTGAATCTGGCCGTTCTGAACCATCTCCAGCAAACGATTTTGTACCGCGAGACGAATCTCGCCACCTTCGCCAGATGAGCCATAACCATGGATAAGCTTCAACAGTAATGCCTTCTCCTGGCGAGCCAATCCCAATTCGCGATCGAGGCGCAGCAATGCGTCGCGCACCAGCGGCATATTGGATTTGAGGTTGACGACTTTGATGGAGATCTCTCGGGCCAAATAAAAACGTCTTGCGTGCGGCTAGCCTCGGCTTCTGCCTCGCGCAACCGCTTCTCGTGCTTCTTTATCCGCCGTTCTCCGACGTTCGGTTTCGCGCTTATCCCATAGCTGCTTGCCTTTAGCGAGGGCCAGTTCGAGCTTGACTCTGCCGTTTTTGAAGTACAGGCGAGTGGGGATCAACGTCAGCCCCTTCTGCTGGGTCTTGCCGATCAGTTTGCGGATTTCTTCTTTATGCATCAACAATTTGCGGGTTCGAAGCGGGGCGTGGTTATGAATATTGCCGTGTTCGTAGGGGCCGATGTGGGCGTTAAGTAACCAGAGTTCGCTATCCTTCACAATCCCGTATGAATCCTTGAGGTTAGCCAACCCGCCGCGAACCGACTTGACTTCAGTTCCAGTCAAAACCAAGCCGCATTCAAATTTTTCCAGCAAGAAATAGTTATGCGAAGCGATCCTATTGATGGCAGCATCGCGCTCGCCTGAGGCGGTAGGATCGCGGCGGGGGGATTTTTCCGGGTTCGACCGCGTCTGGTGTGTGGGTTGGCGAGGCATGGCCCTGGTTCATATTACAGCGGACTTTTGGTGGAGACCAAAATGCGAGTGGGCGGGTTCAAAATGACTGTTTCGTACCCAATTTTTCCAACGGATCGCTGAACCGCATTAGAGCCCACTGGGATTAGGACTAAAGAGTATAAATGCCGCAAGTGCAATGAGATCGGTCGTCCAGAAAGGCGATGCTATAATCGCTAAAAGCGGCAAAAATTGAATAGTTTTGCGTCGTGGATTCGATGAATCGCACCAGGCGGGGTACGACTGTTTTGTCCGGCCGCGCATTACGCGAGAGATTCTTACTTCCAAGAGGACTGACGAATGAAACGTCTGAAGCCCGCGGCGATACTGCTGCTGGTGCTGCTTGTGATTGTGCCCACCCTCGCCGCCGATAAGGCGAAGAAGCTCTACGACAAGGGCCAAGACGCCGAGGCGCGGCAGAGCTACGTGGAGGCATATCAGTTCTACAAGCAGGCCTACGACCTGAAGCCCAAAGACTTACGCTATCGGTCTTCATTCGAGCGGCTGCGCTTTCAGGCCGCCGCGTCGATCGTGCACGACGGGCAGAAACTACGCGACCAGGGGAAACTGCAGGAAGCCGCAACGCAGTTCGAACGGGCGGTGCAGATTGATCCTTCATTGTTCATCGCACAGCAGGAGTTGAAACGCACGCAGGAGATGATCAACGATGCGACGAATCCTCCGCCGCAGGCCGCTGGCCCGCCCAATAGTTTGGAGCGGAGAATCAAGGACGCCGGTGGCCCGGTCGAACTTGCTCCCATCTCGAACGTTCCCATCACAGTCAAGCTCACCGAAGATTCCAAAGTCATTTATCAGACGATTGGGCAGCTGGCTGGGATCAATGTGCTGTTCGATCCCGATTACACCTCGCGGCGCATCAGGGTGGAATTGAACGGAGTTACGCTGGAGCAGGCGTTGGAGATCACGGCGCTGGAATCGAAGACCTTCTGGCGGCCGGTGACCAGCAACACAATTTTTGTCGCCCAGGATAATCCGGCAAAGCGCAAAGAGCTGGAGCAAAGCGTTCTAAAAACATTTTATTTGTCGAACCTGTCGCAGCCCACCGAACTTCAGGATGTTGTGAACGCGATTCGCGCCGTGCTGGACGTGCAGCGGGTGCAGCAATTGCTCTCTCAGAACGCGCTGGTGGTGCGAGGCACTCCCGACCAGATCGCGCTGGCGGAGAAGCTGGTCGATGACCTGGATAAAGCGCGGCCGGAAGTCATTGTTGACATCGCTGTGATGCAGATCAGCCGCGATCGATCACGCACGCTTGGAATCAGCCCGCCCAGCAGCGCCAGCGTGACACTGCAGAGCAACATAAACACCACCACTTCCACGACATCGACGACGGGCACCACAACCCCGACCACCAGCGGCTCTACCGGACTCGAGCTCAATACCCTGGGCCAGTTGAACGCCACCGATTTCCAAGTCAGCATTCCTTCCGCCAATCTGTCGGCAATCATGGGTGACACCGACACCAAGATGTTGCAGAATCCGCAGGTTCGCGCGCTGGATAATCAGAAAGCAACTTTGAAAATAGGTGAGCGCGTGCCGGTTGCAACCGGATCGTTTCAGCCCGGTATCGGTGGCGTGGGTATTAATCCCCTGGTTAACACGCAGTTTCAGTACCTGGATGTCGGCGTGAACATCGACGTAACGCCTCACGTGCACGCGGACCGCGAAGTCACTCTCAAGATCACGATGGAAATTTCGTCGGTAGTCGGGCAGTCGAGCATCGGCGGAATCAGTCAGCCGATCATCGGGCAGAAAAAAATCGAACATGAAATCCGGTTGTCGGATGGAGAATCCAGCCTGATCGGCGGCATATTCGACGATTCGCAGACACGGTCGTTAAGCGGCATCCCCGGATTGGCCCAGATTCCCATCATCAAATACCTGTTTGGCCAAGTGCAGCAGGATAAAGAGCAGGACGAGACGGTCTTCGTTATTACCCCTCACGTGGTGCGTGGAACAGAGATTTCGGCTATGAACCAGCGAGCCATTGATATTGGCACCGCGAATGCGATCCAGTTGCGGGAAGTGATCCCGCCCGCGTCGCCAAAGGCCTCGCCGGCTCCTCAGAGCCCCGCGGCGCCAGCTTCGGTAAATCAGAATCCGCCTTCGGGTGTCAATCCTTCGGCTAACTTCATGTTCGATCCAGGGGTGATTACGGCTGTGAAGGGCAAGACTTTTGCCGTCAACTTGCAGATCTCAGGGGCGAAGAACGTTTACTCGATTCCCGTGCAGATCAACTACGATCCCTCCAAGCTGCAGTTGGTCAACGTATCCAACGGAAACTTTCTCTCGCAGGATGGTCAGGCGGTGGCGCTAGTGCACCGCGAAGACGACACACTCGGCAGCTTACAAGTTACCGCCAGCCGTCCACCGGGTTCGGGCGGAGTTTCGGGTGGCGGTACGGTGATGACATTCACGTTCGAAGCGAAGGCCAGCGGACAAACTCCCTTGACCATTACCAGAGGCGGCGCACGCGATCCGGGATTGCAGGCCATCGCTGTCAACGGAGCGCAGGCTTCGGTCACCGTACAGTAATCGGCCTATTGACTGAGAGTTTGAAAAATGATGTTGCAGCAAATGCGGCAAGGGCAAGGGCAACGGGGCTTTACCCTGCTCGAGCTAATCATCGCTTCCGCGATTCTGGTAGTGCTCTCCACCATGGTCGTGCCGTTGGCGCGGCTCACGATTCAGCGGGAGAAGGAGCGCGAACTGCGGGATGCGCTGTGGCAGCTGCGCGATGCCGTCGATCGCTACAAAGACGCGGCCGACCGGCAGTTGTTCCAGACCAAGGTGGATAGCCAGAACTATCCTCCTGATCTGGACACGCTCGTGAAGGGCGTAGACGTGCAGGGCAAGAAGCTCAAGTTTCTGCGCAGAATTCCGATCGACCCCATGACCAACAGCACGGACTGGGGCCTGCGCTCGATGCAGGACGATCCCGATTCGGACTCCTGGGGCGAACAAAACATTTTCGACGTTTACACGAAATCGCAGGGAACTGCATTAGACGGATCGAAGTATAAGGATTGGTGAGATGGCAAGGCGGCGCAAATCGGGGCGGAGCGCGGGTTTCACCTTGCTCGAAATGATGATCGTGATCGTCATCATGGGTATTCTGATGTCGATTGCCCT
>JASICF010000034.1 GCA_030044775.1 Candidatus Sulfotelmatobacter sp.
GCCGTCGTTCTGTGCACGGCGATCTATGCGCTGATTCAATGGGTCGTGGTCGGAGTTTTACCCGACGCCGCGCACAGCGCGCGTCCGCTGGCCGATGTGGCGAGGATTGCGCTCGGCCCGGTGGGTGCGGCCTTAGTCGCCATTGGAGCGCTGATTTCTTTTTACGGATACCTCAGTGCCAAGATTCTGGCCATGCCGAGGGTTCTGTTCGCGCTCGCTGAGGAAAGAGACTTCCCTGAGTCCTTCGCCGCCGTGCATGCGCGCTTCCAAACTCCCTACCTCTCGATTCTGGCCTTTGCGGGGCTGGTTTGGATTTTCTCCCTGATCGGAGAGTTCAAATGGAATGTGACACTCTCGGCCGTTGCTCGGCTTCTTTACTACAGCGTAGGGTGCGCGGCGCTCCCCGTACTTCGCCGCAGGCAACCCGAAGGGGCGCTATTCCGATTGCCCGCGGGAACTTTCCTTGCCACGCTTGGCATCATCATTTGCCTCATTCTGGTCACTCGCATCGATTTCGGGCAATCGCTGATCGTAGCAGCCACCATCGCCCTGGCGCTGCTCAACTGGGTCCTGGTCGCTAAGCGGCCACGGCTGACTTGAGTTTTATGCTTCGCGATCTTGGCCGGTAAACCACACGGACCGCAACCCTGAAGATAATGCGCAGCGTTGGTTCCGCAGGTATATAGTGTGGACCATCAGGGCCGATCCGCGGAGAGTGAGAGATGGATGATCGGGCGTGGGGTGAGTTTATCCGGCAGCTTCCGTTGCATCTCTGAATTCTCTTCATTGCCCTCGAGCGATCCCGGCAAACGGCTTGATACAACAAGGAGGTTGACCATGGCGTCACTGACGGCTGTGTCGCTGCAAGACGCGGGAAATCTGTTTGGAGTCTTCTCGGGCGGGATGGGGCTCTTGTTGTGGGTCGCGGTGGTCATAGTAGTCGTGATCGGAGGTTGGAAGGTCTTTGAAAAGGCCGGCCAGCCGGGTTGGGCCATCGTCATCCCGTTTTACAATCTTTACGTCATGCTGAAGGTTGCCGGCCGGCCGGGATGGTGGCTGATCCTATATCTGATACCGCTGGTGAATCTCATCATCATGATCGTAGTTGCCATCGACATCGCCAAAGCCTTTGGGCAGAGCGCCGCATTCGGTTTTTTCCTGGTCTTTCTTTTTTGCGGGATCGGTTATCTAATCCTCGGCTTTGGGAATTACCAGTACCAGGGAGCGCGCGTTACCGCGATCGCGTAGCGAACCCTGGTCTGAAAGAATCAACGGCCGACTTTTGTAGCTTACGCACCGGCAGCAGTGTGTTCCATTTGCAGCAGTTTTTTCTTTCGTTCCAGACCCCAGCGATATCCGCTTTCCTTGCCGTCCTGGCGAATTACGCGGTGACACGGTATCGCTACCGCCACCGGATTCGTTGCACAGGCGCGGGCCACGGCGCGGGTGGCGCTGGGTTTTCCGATCGCTTTAGCAACCTCCCGATAGGATTTGGTCGCGCCGAACGGAATCGACTGCAGATAAGTCCACACCCGCCGCTGAAACGCGGTTGCCCGAATATCCAGTGGCAAGGCAGAGTTGAGGCTCTTGCCCGTCATGCTCGCGAGAACAGTGTCGACGCAGCTTTGCAGCCCAGCATCATCAGACCTGCGCGCCGCAAACGGGAATTCGCGTTTCAGGCCCTCGAGCAACTCGCCATCCGAACGTCCAAACTGAATGGCACACACGCCGCGATCCGTGGCCGCGATTAATATGCGACCCAACGGCGAATCAGCGCAGGCGTAGCGGATGGAGGCCGCGACCGCACCTCGGCGATATTTATCGGGAGTCATGCCCAGCTGGGACGCAGTTTTTTCATAAAGCCGGCTGCTCGATCCATAACCCGCGTCGTACATGGCCCGAGTAACATTGTCTCCGGCCTGTAGGTTTCGTTTGAGCTGACGCAGGCGACAGGTTTCGGCGTATTCGCGTGGGGTCACTTCCAGCGCTGCTTTAAACCGCCGCTGCAGATGAAACGGGCTTTGGTGGAAAACCTTGGCTAATCGGCCCAACGTGACCGGTTCATCCAGATGCTGCTCGATGAAGCGGCAGATTTCCTTCGCCAAGTCCAATTCCGGATTTCCACTGATCGATCTTGGCCGGCAGCGCAGGCAGGCACGAAAACCGGCTTTCTCAGCCTGCTCCGGACGCGAGAAGAATTTCACGTTGCCTCGCCGCGGGCGCTTCGAAGGACACGACGGCCGGCAATAAACGCCAGTCGTTGAAACGGCAAAGACGAACTCGCCGTCGTGGCTGGAGTCGCGAGCCATAACGGCATTCCACAAGCGGTCTTCAATTTGGCTTTGCCGGTTGCTGTTCGCCGCGGCATTCTCGGCACTGAGCTCCGGCCGTTCTGCGAAGTTGGAATGCCTGGCTGACATTGCGTCGTGTTCCTCTGCGAGTATTGCACCGTCGCTTGTGATCGGGAAAGCCATGTTTGTGAATGTCATAGTGATGCCAGCGTAGAACGCAGAGATGCGAGTGAGCTATCCGAATCTTGCCGGCAAACTGAATTTACAGGAATTTTGGCGGGTTTCTTGCTGCGAATCAGTTCCCGCGATGTTGGAAGGGACCCAGAACACTGGAGACTCCGGCGCGTTTACGCAACTCGTTCAGCAACGCGGCTGCGGCATTCGCATAGGTCTTGGCCGGATCCGACGGATCGGCCCACACCGCCTGATAGACGATTTGCGCCGCTTCTTTTAGATCGATGTGGAGCGCAGCTTCGAGCACATCGACGCGCTGTTGGAGCTGTTCGTAGCAAGGCCGACAGATCGACGCCGGTTCGGAATTTTCCGGATGCTGCCGCGAAAGCGTGCACGTTGCCGGCGCTTTTGCCATCTCGCCTGCGACGCCATCAAATTGCGACTTGAACTGCTGCAAAAACGCTTCCCGCTCGTGTTCCAGGGCGGCGTCATCGACGCTGGCATCGGCAAGAGTAATGGATTTTTCCCGGGTCACGGAAACTGCGGCTGCAACCCGCTCCTTGCTGTGGCACCAGGGGCACGCATCGAGGCTGGCCGGATAGTAAAGATGGCATTTGGCGCAGGGCAGGCCGTATGACACCGATTCCCGAGTGGTACTGAGATCTCCGCTAGGAGATCCAGTCGCTTTGGAACGCGCCAGGTCCATACATTAAGCCAAGCTCGAGTTTAAGCACGACTTGTCCGCTTGAAAAATGACGCTAGTACAGGGCCGCTGATGTCCGAGCGGAAGTTGTTAACGAGAATTCATCTCTTTCATCAATTTCAGGAGCTCGTCACGCCGGGCACGGTACAGTCGGCGGTCAGGATCCAGGCGGGTTGCGGCATCCAGTTCCACCAAAGCCTCTTCGTAGCGATCCATCGTCATCAGGTACGCGGCCAGCGAGTAATGATTATCGGGGGAAGGGGCGAGGCGAAGCGCCTCTCGAAATTCCTTTTCCGCCTCGGCAAGCTGGCGTTGCCGGAAAAGCGCCGTTCCCAGCGCCCGATGGGCAGTATCGGAATCAGGGTCGAGTTCCACCGCGAGCCGCAACTCGCGCACTCCATCTTCCACCTTGTCAGCGACCAGCATGGCTTCGCCGAGCATGCGGTGTTCCGCCGAACCGGTCGGGTTTTGCTGAACCGCGAGCTCAAGCTGGCTAATGGCGCTGGAGTAATCTTTCTTGTCCATGTAGGCACGAGCCATACAGGTGTGCCCTTGTGTCCATTCCGGATGCTCCGCATAGAGGGCGCGAAGCTCAGTAATTGCCGCGTCGAAGTCGCCCTTGTCGCAGTAGGTGTTCGCCAGATTGTTGCGAACGGAGGCGTCTTGCGGGGCCAGTCGGTTGGCCTCGCGATATTCGGCGATGGCCTCGTCGAAATTATTTTCCTCATGCAGAATCAAAGCCAGGTTGGCGTGAGCCTGCCAGAATGCGCCCTTGAGGCGAATCGCGTGCCGATAGGCGTCGATTGCATCGGCCTGGCTGCCGGCCGCGTGCAAAGTGATGCCCAAATCGTAGTAAGTATCGGGATTGTCGGGGTCGCGGGTTAGAGACTCGAAGAATGCGTTCACCGCCGCGCTGTATTGCTGGTTCTGATACAAGCCTAGCGCCAGGAATTGGTAGGCTTCGGCATTCTGCGGATCCATGCTCAGCGCGGTTCGCGCTTCGGCAATCGCATTGGGACCGTCGTCGAGCCGGTAAAAGATGTAAGCGAAGGCGCTGTGATTTTCCGGAAAATCTGGCATTAGCTTCGCCGAAACGGTCACCTCATCGAAGGCGTCGTCCCATTGCTCCTGCTGGCGGAGCATTGCGCCCAACGCGAAGTGCAATGCGGCGTTGTTAGGATCGTTTTCCAGGGCTTTGCGCAAATCGAGCTCGGCCTCATGGAAGCGACGGGCGTGGCCGTCAGCCTCGGCCCGAATCAGGGATTCTGGAATCTCATCATGTTTTTCAGACGATCTCAAGTCGATGGCGACAGAGGCTCGGGCGCTTTTCAGTGCGCGAATCAGAGTCGCATCGGCTCCCGCGGCTTCAAACCGGCGGATCTGTCCTTTCCCCGGAGAGTTTGCGATTCCGCGCTGCTGAATGAGACGAACAAGTCGGTTGCAGGGCACGCCCGCCGTAAGCCATGCAAAAAGCTGGACCGAGTCTACGGGCGCTGTGTCGGTGGAATGGGCAGTAAGAACCAGCCCTAGAACAAACAAGAAAACTGACAGGCCCTTGCGCTTCACACAGATCTCCGGGCGATGGTTTGCCGTGCTGGATTGTCTTGATTGTTGGCTTGCGGTCGTAGGCAAGTCCGATGTGCCCACATTAGCGGGTGCAGCACACCCAGGGTAAGATCACAGAAGTAACCTGGTTTGACTTCCTCGGTTGGCTTCGTTACCGTATAAGTAGTTGCGGTGTCTTTCGGAGGTTCCCATGCTGGACGGATTATTTCAACCAACGCACCTGATTATCATTTTTGCCATCGCTCTCCTGGTGTTTGGCCCCAAGAAGCTGCCTGAACTCGGCAAGGGACTGGGCGAGGGAATTCGTGCGCTGAAAGAAGGCATGAAGGACAATCCTCCGGCTTCGGCCGAGCAGACCAAGACCACCGATTCCAAAGACGTTAAGAGCTAACGCGCTGCCTCGCCCGCGTCTTTGATTGAACTGCAGCCTTGTGTGCGTTTTACGTTCCATTCAAATCAGTCCTGGGATCCCTGTTTAGCATCTTCGTTTTTAAAATCTCTCTAACGCTGGAGGTAGGCAGTGTTGCGTAAAGTTTTGTGCAGTGCCTTTATTCTGTTTCTCGGTTTTTTATCGGTCGCAATGGCCGATGAAGTTACAGTTAAGAACGGCGATCGCATCAATGGCAAAATCGTGAAATCGGACGGCAAAACCCTCGTGCTTCACACCGATTTTGGTGGCGATATCACCATCGAAATGGCGAAGATTACCCAAATCACCAGCGATCAGAACCTGCATGTCACGACCAAAGAAAAGAAAACGGTGGTGGGGACGGTAACCGCGGCCGAAGGAAAATTCGATGTGTCCACCAAAACCGGCCCTGTCGAGATCCCTGCGGCGGATATTGCGATCATCCGCAATGACGCCGAGGAAGCGGCTTATCAAAAAAGCTTACACCCCGGCTTGCTGCACGGATGGAATGGCGGCGCCAATGCCGGATTTTCCCTGGCACGCGGCAACAGTGAAACGGAGAACCTGGCTCTCGCGTTGAATCTGGCCCATCCGACCGAGAAAGATAAGATCACGGTCTATGTCAGCTCCGTATACACCGACAACGCGCTTGTAAGCCCCAGTTTAGTTGCGAATCTGGTCCAGGCGGGACTGGAGTACGACTACAACTTGAGCCCGCGCCTGTTCGCGAATGCGTCGGCGACGTTCATCAGCAATGCTTTGCAGGATCTCGATCTGCGCTCCATCTACGGCGGGGGCCTGGGCGTGCACGCGATCAAATCGAGCTCGACGACGCTCGATCTGATCGGCGGCCTCAACTACACGCATGAAACTTATTCGAATGGAGTGCCGGTTGTTCCGGCCACCGTACCGCCAACCCTTACTTCGTACGGCATGACCGACCGTTTCATGGCAGCCACCATCGAAGACGATTTCATGCACAAGTTCGGTAAGACCACAGTCGTTACGCAAAAACTGGATTTCTATCCCGGGCTGACCGACTCGCAACAGGGCCAGTACCAGATGTCATTCCTACTGGGAACGGTC
>JASICF010000035.1 GCA_030044775.1 Candidatus Sulfotelmatobacter sp.
CAGCCCGGCGATCCCTGCCCCACCTGCGGACGAATCACCGAAACCGTAAAAGAGGAAAACTATTTCTTCAAGCTGTCGGCATTTCAGGATAAGTTGTTGGCCCTTTACGCGAATCCCGAGTTCATCCGCCCCGAGACGCGCCGCAACGAAGTCATTTCGTTTGTTCGCTCCGGCTTGCGCGATTTGTCGGTCAGCCGCTCCACCTTCAGTTGGGGTGTGCCGGTACCCGACGATCCCAAACACGTGATCTACGTCTGGTTTGACGCGCTGGCGAACTACCTCACGGCAATCGGATATGGTTCCTCACACGCTGGGGCGCAGGAAGCTTTCAAAAAGTTCTGGCCGGCCGACGTGCAGATGATCGGCAAAGAAATAGTGCGCTTCCATTGCGTCTACTGGCCGGCGTTTCTCATGGCCGCGGGACTGCCGGTACCCAAGGCAATCGTCGCTCATGGATGGCTGCTTTTTGAAGAGAGCAAAATGTCAAAGTCGCGCGGCAACATCGTGCGCACTGAAACCATCCTCGACGTGCTCGGCGCAGACGCGCTGCGGTATTTCCTGCTACGCGAAGTCGTCTTCGGGCAGGATGGATCGTTTTCGTTCGACGCCCTCGTGCAGCGGTACAACTCCGATCTCGCGAACGGATTGGGGAATCTAGCCAGCCGTACGCTGACCATGATCAACCGCTATTTCAAGGGCGAGGTGCCGTATCCGTCCCATGCTGCATCGAAAAAGCCCGCAGATGATGCGATTGCCGAAGCTGCGCGGAAAACGATCCGCGAGTTCGCAACTTTGTTCGATCAGTTTCAATTCTCTCGTGCTCTCGAAAGTGCATGGGCGCTGGTCGCGGCCGTGGATAAGTACATCGTCGAAAATGAGCCCTGGGCGCTGGGCGAAAAACAAGACGAGGAAAGCCGCTCTCGTCTGGGAACCGTGCTCTACACTGCGGCCGAAGCTTTGCGGGTCGCCACTGCGCTCGCTCATCCGGTTATCCCCGACGCGACGGCGAAAATCTGGGCCCAGTTGGGTCTGGGCGATATCAAGGAGCTCGCTCTAAATGAATTGGCCTGGGGGCAATTGCGTCTCGGGACGAAGCTCGGCGAAGTGCAACCCGTGTTTCCCCGCGCCGACAAGAGCGCCATCGAAAGGATGCAGAGAATGGAGGATGAGCAGAGACCTGCTCCGGCGGCTGAGACCGCAGCGAAAACCAATGCAGCACCATCCGCAACTGCCGCGCCGTCAGCGGCTGCGCAGGCGCCGGAACCAACCAACAACAGAATTTCCATCGACGATTTCGCGAAAGTCGAACTGCGCGTCGGCCAGGTGAACGTTGCGGAACGAGTTCCCAAGTCCGATAAGCTCTTGCGCCTCGAAATCGATATTGGAAGCGAAGTTCGGCAAGTGCTGGCCGGAATCGCCGAGGCGTATGCTCCGGAAAACTTGGTCGGACGCAAAGTCGTAATCGTCGCCAACCTGGCTCCGCGCAAACTGCGAGGCTACGAATCGAATGGAATGATCGTCGCCGCTTCCCTCGAAGGCGGAAAGCCAGTTCTCGCCAGTTTCTTGGAGGATGTCCCAATTGGCGCGCGGCTGAAGTAAATATGCTCGTGTAGGGGCAGCGCCCTCGGCTGTCTTGTAACTCAGGCCTTCGCATATGTACGTTGATTCTCACTGCCATCTCGACGGCCCGAAGTTCGACTCCGATCGTGACGAAGTAATCGCTCGCGCTCGTCAGTCCGGCGTCCAGGCCATCGTCGCCATCGGCAATGGCGATGGCCCTGAGGAGGTCGACTGTGGAATCCGTCTCGCCGAGAAGTACGACTTTATCTACGCGACTCTCGGCATTCATCCTCACGAAGCGCGCCTCGCGAGCAAGGCTGTATATGCCCGCATGGAGCATCTGGCAAAGCATCCGAAGGTGATTGCCTGGGGTGAAATCGGCCTCGATTACTACTACGACCACTCGCCGCGCGAAGTGCAAAAAGAGGTTTTCCTGCAACAGATGGAACTCGCCGCCGCCGCCAAGCTGCCCATGGTCATTCACTGCCGTCCGTCGGAAAACAGCGACAATGCCTGGGACGATTGCCTGCCCCTCATTGGCGAGCATTGGGCTTCCCGCGGACTCGGCGGTATTCTGCATTGCTTCACCGGAAACTGGCGGCAGGCCAAGTCCGCGCTCGATATGGGATTCATGATTTCCTTCGCCGGCAATCTCACTTTTCCCAAGGCCGTATCGATTCGCGATGCCGCGCTGCAAGTTCCTCACGACCGCATTCTTATCGAAACCGATTCCCCTTATCTTGCGCCGGTGCCGCACCGCGGCAAGCGGAATGAACCCGCATTCGTGATCGAGACTGCAAGAAAACTCGGCGAGCTGCGCAATCTTTCTCTCGAATCGATTGGCCTGCAGACGACGCGCAACTTTTACAAGTTTTTCAAATTGATTGAAACCGCTGAAAGCAAAGTCGCAGCACCTTAGTTCTGCTGAAAAACCCCGGTTCTGATACTCTCAAATTACAGATTCCATCGTTTCAGAAAGAAGTGAAATCTCGTGCCCGAGAACACGTTCGACATTGTGAGCAGGGTCGACCTGCAGGAGGTCTCCAACGCAATTCAGCAGGCATTAAAGGAAATTCATACCCGTTTCGATCTCAAGGATTCCAAATCAAACATCGAGCTCGAGAAGGATGCGATCGTTCTTCATTCTGCCGATGAATATAAGTTGAAAGCGGTCAATGACATTTTGCAGCAGAAACTGGTGAAACGCGGAGTCTCCCTCAAAGCGCTCACCTATGGCGCGGTTGAACCTGCGGCCGGCGGAACCGCAAAGCGGCGAGTCACCATGCAGCAAGGCATCGCCATCGAAAAGGCTCGGGATATCGTCAAATTGATCAAAGATTCCAAGAAAAAGGCGCAGGCCTCAATCCAGGGCGATCTAGTCCGCGTCAGCAGCAAAGACCGCGACACGCTTCAGGAAGTGATCGCCATACTGCGGCAACACGATTTCGGCATCGATATGCAGTTCATCAATTACCGGACGAATTGAAAGCAACGCCTCTTAGGGCCCCATTGGAATAGAAAGGCAATTGTGAGCGCGCCGCCAATCATTAACGGCAAAGAAATTTTCGATCTGCTGCACGACGACCTTGCGGCCCTCGAACGCGAGTTCGGCCACGATACGGTATCCGACGTGCGGGCCATCACCGAGATCGGCGAGTATCTGCGCGCCGGGGGCGGCAAGCGCATCCGCCCTGCGCTTCTTTTTCTGTCTTCCAAACTCTTTAACTACCAGGGGCGCGGCGCGGTTCGCTTGGGCGCCGTGGTCGAGATCATTCACACTGCAACTCTGGTCCACGATGACATTATCGATGAAGCCCTCACCCGCCGCGGCCGCCCCGCAGCCAATACCCAATGGGGCAATTCGAAATGCGTTCTCGCCGGCGATTGGCTTTACATGCAGGCCTTCAAGGTCGCCGTGCAGGAGCGCAATTTCCGCATCCTCGATGCGCTGATCGAGTTGACCCAGCAGATGGTCGAGGGCGAGCTGCTGCAAATGGAAAAGCTCGGCAGGTCGATCACCCTCAACGAATATTTCGATTTGATCTACCGCAAGACTGCCTGTCTGTTCTCTGTGTGCATGCGGTTAGGCGCGATTCTCGGAGGCGCAACACCGGCAGAGGAACAGGCTCTGGCCCAATACGGCCACGATTTAGGCATGGCATTTCAGATCGTCGACGACGTGCTTGACCTTACCGCTTCCGAAGACGTGCTCGGCAAGCCCGTCGCGAGCGATCTCCGCGAAGGCAAAGCTACCATGGCCGTCATCCACTCGCTCGAGCGCTGCACGCCGGAAGAACGGTTAAAGATTGAAACCATACTCCGCGAGCGGTCCTTCAACGGCGTCACGCATCCGCAGATTCTCGAGATTCTCGAACGCTACGATTCGCTGGATGCCGCAACCGCACGTGCCACCCGCTACGCCGAATCCGCACAGCAGGCCCTCAGCATTTTTCCCGAGTCCGAGATCAAACGCGCGTTGCTTTGGGCGCCGGAGTTTGTCATTTCCCGCGACAAATAGCTGCCGCTCAATACCCGTGATCTTCGCCGCCAGATTCACCTGCCCGGACGAACTGCCCCCTTGGGGAAATCCGGCTTTGTCATGTTTGAACCCTTTCCCGTATTCTTTTATCCAACATTGTTTATGACTCTTGTTGCGCTCGTGCTTCGTCATGGCTATGCCTTCATTTTCGGCTTCCTGCTGATCGAGGCCATGGGACTCCCCTTTCCGGCCGCTCTCGCGCTGGTAGCGGCAGGCGCCGCGGTTGCCTCTCATGCATTGTGGGCACCGTATGTTTTGCTCGCGGCGATCGTTGCCCTGCTTCTCGGCGATACCGTCCAGTTCTTTCTGGGCCGCTACATGGGATGGGCGCTCCTGGGATTTCTCTGCCGGGTCTCAATCAATCCGGAGACCTGCATTCTGCGATCGGCTGAATCGTTTTATAAGCGCGGCAGGCTTACGTTGATCTTCGCGAAATTCGTCCCTGGGGTAAATACCATGGCCGCACCGCTGGCCGGCAGTATGAAAATGCGTTTCCGGCAGTTTCTCCGTCTCGATTTTCTGGGAGCGCTGTTTTATTCCCTGACGTACTTTTCGGTTGGCTATCTCTCGCGCGACTTTCTGGCTGCCATCCTGCGCGGATTTCATGCGGCTAGCGAAGCCATGGAAGCCGTTGTATTCATAGCCCTGCTCGTCTACGCGGCATATCGCATGGCTCAATATCGCAAAAACAGGATGTATCGCATCGTACCCCGCGTCCAGGTTGAGGAACTGGCAAGGCGTTTGGCTTCTCAGGATGCCGACCGCGTACAGATCGTCGACGTCCGCAGCCACGGCTATTACGATGGCGGCGCGGCCCGCATCAAGAACTCGATCCGCATCGAGCCCAACAATCTTGAGGAGGAAATCAAAAACCTTCCTAAGGATAAGGACATTTACCTGTACTGTACTTGAGCGCGCGAAGCCACCAGCGCCCGTGTGGCGCATATATTGCGGGAAAAAGGATTCAACACGTTTGTGATCGTAGGCGGCCTGACCGCATGGCGCAAGGCCGGAGAACCGGTTGAACCGGTGCCCGAGAATGACCTGGTGAAGCTGCCGACATTCAGCTAAGCGCGAACTAGAGACCTACAGTCGGGGATTTCCCTCACAGTGTAAAATCATCGCTTCTTCGCGGCGGTACAATCGTTCGACTTTCGTCGCCATGGGCTCAACTCGCGGTCCGATACCCGATGATGTGCTCGAGCGCACAATGCCGCAGGCGGCTGCTCCAGCTCGCGGAAGGTTGCTCTTTCTGCTCGGGCTGTCTGTGGTCATCAACTACATCGATCGCAGCAACCTTTCCATTGCCGCCCCTCTGATCAAGGATGAAATTGGCATTACCGCTGCGCAGCTTGGAACACTTCTCTCTGCGTTTTTCTGGACTTATTCGGTCATGCACCTGGTTTCTGGCTGGCTGGTAGACCGCTTCGACGTGAAGTGGGTGTTCGCCCTGGGATTTCTGGCGTGGTCGGGGACCACGGCAATCACTGGCCTGGTGCACGGATTTGCCGCGTTGCTGGCCGCGCGCGTCGTCCTCGGTGTGGGAGAGGCCGTGTCATTTCCCTCCTACGGAAAAATCATATGCACTTACTTCGATGAAGAGCGCCGCGGGTTTGCCAATGCCGTGGTCATTTCCGGATTGGCGCTGGGGCCGGCCGTGGGGTTCCTGATTGGCGGAAGCGCGGTCAGCCGATTCGGATGGCGGCCGTTCTTTATCGTGGTAGGAGCGGCAGGGCTGCTGTGGCTGCTGCCCTGGGCCGCCTGGATGCCCCGGCGCGGCCCGGCGCAGGCGGCGGAGCCTTATCCCTTTTCCAGCATGCTTGCCATCGCCCGGCGGCGATCGGCGTGGGGCATGTGGATTTGCCATTTTGCGCTGGCTTACCCGTTGTATTTCCTGCTCACCTGGCTGCCTTTTTACCTGAATCGTGCGCGCGGACTGTCTCTCAATCAAACGGCGCGTGTGGCGGCTGTGGTCTTTCTGGCGTATGCAGCCTCTTCCGCAATTGTTGGAAAGTTCGCCGACCGCTGGGTCACAACCGGCGGCTCCGTAACCCTGGTTCGAAAAACACTGGCGGCGGCTGGCAGCATCGTCGTAGGCTTGTTTCTCGTTGCGGGAGTGCTGGCCCCGGCAAATCTTTACACCTGGATGCTGGTGCTGGTCGGAGTTTCCATGGGCCTCACCGGCACCTGCTTATACTCAGCTGCCCAGACGCTCGCCGGTCCACGCATGGCGGGGCGATGGACTGGCGTGCAGCAGTGCATGGGCAATCTTTCCGGTGCAGCGGCCCCAGCAGCTACCGGCTTCCTGCTGCAGCGGACCGGCAACTTCCACTGGGCGTTCTACCTGGCAGCCCTCGTTAGCGTGGCAGGAGCTCTCAGTTGGCTGTTCGTGGTTGGCCCGCTGGAAACTCTGCATTGGGATGACTGTCCGGCTTAGAAACGACCCTTACGCCAATGAGAAAGACCGGCTTTAAAATGCCTATATGTCTCGAGAAATCGAAATTAAATTCCGCGTCGCTTCTCTTCGCACTCTGGCGCGCGGGCTACGAGGTGCAGGACTCCGGATCAAGACTCGACGCACGCACGAGGTCAATACGTTGTACGACCTGCCCGGCGAAGTGTTGCGGAAGCGCAAAGAGCTGCTGCGAATTCGAAAGTACGGCTCGGAATGGACGCTGACACACAAAAGTAAGGGCCAGGTCGGCCGCCACAGCAGCCGGCAGGAACTGCAAACTGAGGTAAACGATGGTGAGCAGATGGATGCGATTCTCCGCGCCCTCGGCTACGCTCCGTCGTTTCGTTATGAAAAATTTCGCGCCGAATGGGCTTACAAAAAAAAGCAAGACGGCAAGGGCCTCGTGGTCGTCGACGAAACTCCTATCGGCAACTTTTGTGAGATTGAAGGCCCGCCGCAGTGGATTGATGCAACGGCAATGAAATTAGGCGTGAGCCGGGATGAATACATCGTGAAGAATTACGCGGCGCTGTTTGCAGACTGGAAGCGGGAAACGAAAAGCAAGGCCAATGAGATGACGTTTAAAGCAACTTTGTCACCGTGAGCGCAGCGAAGGATCTACGTATTTGCCGCACAGGCAAAACAGGCAGTTCGTTCCATTCGCTGAGGATGACAGGGCACGTGCCCTACGCCCCGTGGCACTTCTTGAATTTCTTGCCCGAGCCGCATGGACATGGGTCGTTACGGCCAACTTTTTCCTGCGCGCGCACTACTTGCTGCACCGGCGTGGCTGAACCTCCTCCCGCCATGCGGGCCTGTTCGAGCTCGCGGCGCTTGCGGCGAATAAACGCTTCTTCAATGTCATCGGCCGAGGTTGCTACCATGCGCGGAGGACGCCGGCCATTGCCATCGCCACCGCGGGCGGCAGCAACATCCGATTCCTGACCCTCTGCCGGCGCTTGGGCCGCGACCGTCACTTGCGCTGGCCGCTCCAGAATCTGCATCAGGTACAGATAACGAACCGTGTCTTCCTGGAAGCGCTGCATCATCGCTTCGAAAATCTCGAACGATTCCTTCTTGTACTCGACCAGCGGATCGTGCTGGCCATACCCGCGCAATCCGATGCCTTCCTTCAGGTGATCCATGCTGAGCAGGTGATCTTTCCACTGCGAATCGAGAACGCTCAGCATGATCATGCGCTCGTGATGCCGCATGGCCGCTGGACCGATCAATGTCTCTTTTGCTTCGTAACGCTCTTTCAGTTTGTCGAAAATCGCGTCGCCCAGTTCCTGCCGGTTCAACGTTTCCGGCTTCACGCCTTCCGCAAGAAAATCCACACCAAAGCGCGTAAACACTGCATCCTTGAGGGCCTTGATATTCCAATCGTCGGCGTGCGCCTTCGGCGGGGCGTATTCTTCCATCAGATCGCCGAGGATCGCCGAAACATAATCCTCCAGAATCAGATCTTTCTGATCGAGGCCCTCGAGCAAACGGCGGCGCAGACCATAGACGGCCTCGCGTTGCTTGTTCATCACATCGTCGTATTCCAGCAGATGTTTGCGCGATTCGAAGTGCTGCGCTTCCACCGCTTTCTGCGCGGTCTCGATGCGGCGGCTGATCATCTTCGATTCGATCGGAATGCCTTCTTCCATCCCCAGCCGCTCCAGCAGCTTCGAAACCCATTCTTTTGCGAAGATGCGCATCAGGTCGTCTTCCAGCGCCAGGTAAAAGCGGGACGATCCAGGATCGCCTTGCCGGCCGGCGCGTCCGCGAAGCTGGTTGTCGATGCGCCGCGACTCGTGCCGCTCCGTGCCCAGAATGTGCAGGCCGCCTACTTCAATTACCTCGTCGTGCTCCTTGTCAGTCTGCGTCTTATGGCGGCTGAGCGCTTCCGTCCACTTATCCGTTGGGACGGTGTACTCGTTGCCGTTGTAATAAAAAATCGAAGTCGTGCCATCCTCTTGCGGGCCTTCGATCTTGCCCTGCGCGACGCGCAGTTGCTGGGCGATTCCCTTCTTCACCAACTCCTGCTTGGCCATGAATTCCGGATTGCCGCCCAGCAAAATGTCGGTGCCGCGGCCCGCCATGTTTGTGGCGATCGTAATCGCGCCTTTGCGCCCGGCCTGGGCAACAATTTCCGCTTCCCGCTCGTGAAACTTGGCGTTCAGCACCACGTGGTTCCGGATGCCTTTTTTCTTCAGCAACTGATCGATGCGCTCGGATTTTTCAACTGAGGTAGTGCCCACCAGCACAGGCTGGCCTTTTTCCGCCAGCTTCTGAATCTCGTCGGCTACTGCAAAGTATTTTTCTTTCTCGGTGCGATAAACGACGTCAGGATTCTCCAGCCGCAACATTTTTTTGTTCGTGGGAATCACCAGAACGTCGAGCTTGTAAATATTGTCGAACTCCGTGGCTTCCGTTTCCGCCGTTCCCGTCATGCCCGCTAGCTTTTTGAACATACGGAAATAATTCTGGAAAGTGATCGTCGCCAGCGTCTGGTTTTCGCGCTCGATCTTGACGTTTTCCTTCGCTTCGATCGCCTGATGCAATCCATCCGACCAGCGCCGCCCGGGCATCATGCGCCCGGTAAATTCGTCGAC
>JASICF010000366.1 GCA_030044775.1 Candidatus Sulfotelmatobacter sp.
CTATGCCTACATGATTTTGCAGACGGAAAATCGCCTCGATCAGGGGCAGCAGGAATTCCGCACCGCTTTATCCCTCGATCCGCTCTCCATGGTCGTAAACATGAATTATGCCGTCATTCTCATGGAGGCCCACCGCTATCCTGAGTCGGCCGAGGAATTTCACAAAGCCATGGCGATCGATCCCAACCATGGCGGGCCTCATCTTTACCTCTCTGAACTCAACGACCTGAATGCCCGCTTCGCCGATGGCGTGAATGAGCTTAAGGCTTGGAGGCCCGATCTGAAACTTCCCGCCAGCTCGGACGCGCGCGGCTACGCCCAGATGTTGGAGTCCGCAATGCACGGCCGCTCGGATAACGACGGAGCTGCCGACGTGGCCATTGCCTATGCCGTTGCCGGAGACCGGGAAAAGGCTCTGGATTACCTCGATAAAGCGGTCTCCAGCCACGATTTCGAGCTGATCAACTCGATCCGTAATCCGGCCTTCGATTCCCTCCGCTCCGATCCTCGCTATGTTGCCGCGCTGGGACGCATGGGATTACCACAGTAGCGGCTGACGACCCCAGCCGCTTGAACCGGGACTCCGACACGCGCCTAATCAGACGCCATATAACAGACTCAAGTCAGGCAAAGCCTTTGCAGCTATAATGGCGCGCTGATGCCTCTGACCCCCGGCACAAAGCTCGGCCCGTATGAGATTCAGTCTGCTCTTGGGGCGGGCGGGATGGGCGAGGTGTACCGAGCTAAGGACACACGCCTCGATCGCGCGGTCGCCATTAAGGTTCTTGCTTCTCACCTTTCCTCCTCGCCCGAGCTGAGACAGCGCATGGAGCGCGAAGCGAAGGCCATTTCCGCGCTGAACCATCCCTCCATCTGCCACCTATATGACATCGGCTCGCAGGGCGGGGTCGATTATCTGGTGATGGAGCTGTTGGGAGGGGAAACCTTGGCGGCAAGGATCGCCAAGGGCGCGATACCCCTCCATGAAACTTTACGAATCGCAGTTGCCGTGGCTGAGGCGCTTGAGGTTGCTCACAGGCAGGGAATTGTTCATCGTGATCTGAAACCGGGAAACATCATGCTGACGAAAAGCGGGGCTAAATTGATGGACTTCGGCCTCGCGAAATCAACTGCCTCAGGCCCTGGCGGATCGGGTTCAGGCGCGCCGCTCTTATCGGCGGCGCGGACGATGAGTGGCGCAAGCCCCCTGTCTCCGCTGACGACGGCAGGCACCATTCTCGGCACGATCCAGTACATGGCGCCCGAGCAGATCGAAGGCAAAGAAGCGGACGCGCGATCGGACTTATTCGCCTTTGGCGCAATTCTTTATGAGATGGTGACCGGCGGGCGACCTTTTGAGGGGAAAAGTCAGATCAGCGTGGCCAGCGCCATCCTGGAAAAAGATCCGGAACCCATTTCCGTCGCCCAACCGTTCACGCCCCCTGCCTTTGAGCAGGTCGTCAACGCATGCCTGGCCAAGAATCCCGACGATCGATTTCAGACGGCGCATGATCTCAGGCTGCAATTGCAGTGGATTGCAAAAGACCCCGGGCCCGGCCGCGGATCGCAAGCAGACGCGAGTAAGCCGGCGAAAAGCCATGAAAAATTGGCATGGCTTGTTGCTGGCATTCTGGCGGCGATTCTGATTGCGTTCGTTTTCTGGTGGCGCAGCTCGAGGCCTAATGCGCAGACCACCTATTTTTCGGCTCCGCTTCCATTCGCGGCGCGGGGGGTAGCTATATCTCCCAATGGTCACACGGTCGCGATTGTCGGTCACCGGGAATCGGAACGAAGCAATTCCGTTTGGCTTTACGAACCCGGATCGCAGGATGCGACCTCGCTTCCCAACACCGCGGGTGCGGCCTTTCCCTTCTGGTCGCCCGATGGACAGTCGATCGGGTTCTTCGCCGAGGGAAAACTAAAGAAACTGAGTCTGAACGGCGGACCTGTGCAAGTTCTGTGCGATGCTCCCAATGGCCGCGGCGGCACCTGGAACAAGGAGGGAGTCATACTTTTTACGCCGAGCGGAACGTTGGGAGTCGGCCTTTATCAAATCTCAGCCTCCGGAGGCGCACCGGTTCAGGTCACAGTTCCCGACAAGAACCTACAGGAAGACAGCAACCGCTGGCCTGTCTTTCTGCCCGATGGGATTCACTACTTGTACGCCGCAATCAATCTTTCCGGTCGAAGAGACCTGTACTCGGTTTATCTCGGGGCACTGAACTCCAAGGAGAAGCGGCTGGTCGTAAGAGCCAAGGGCAACGTTGCTTACGCGGAGCCTGGCTATCTTCTCTACTACCGCGATCAGACACTTTTTGTGCAGCACTTTGATACAAAAGGATTTGATGTGACCGGTGACCCGGCTCCCATCCTTACGGACGTTCAATTCTTTCCGCGGATTTCTGAGGCGGTGTTTTCCGCTGCCGGCACCGGTTTGCTGGTGGCTCAACGGAGCGGAGACTCCGGCGCCTCCCAGGTGCTGTGGTTTGATCGCAAAGGTCAGCAGATCGGATTCGCGATGAATATCGGCATCTACGGCAACGTGATGCTGGATCCGAGCGGCAAGTTCGTGGCCTCGGATACGACCGATCCGGCGAGTCAAAATACCGATATTTGGACCTACGATCTCGAAGCTCGAACGGCGAAGCGGCTGACATTTGATCCCGCATTGGATTCGCTTCCGGTCTGGAGCCCGGATGGAAGCCGAATCATTTTTGCCTCGAATCGCGAACTCAAATTCGACCTCTATTTGAAGGACGCTAACGGAGCGCAGGAAGAGAAGGTCATCCCGCAGGATGGTGCTGACAGATTTCCGACAGACTGGTCGCGCGATGGGAAATACGTGCTTTACGAACGCGCCCCCGACCTGTGGTACTTGAGGCTCTCGGATATGCAACCAGTTCCGCTTCTGAAGGCGAGTTCGACGCTGCGCAGTCCGCAGTTTTCTCCAGACAGCAAGTGGGTGGCATATTCTTCGAACGAGAGCGGACGATGGGAAATCTACGTCACCTCTTTTCCTGAGGCGCACGGCAAATGGCAAGTCTCGAATGCCGGCGGAGAACAACCCAGATGGCGCGGCGATGGAAATGAACTCTTCTATCTTTCGAGCGATGCCAAGATCATGGCCGTACCGGTGAAAACCGG
>JASICF010000367.1 GCA_030044775.1 Candidatus Sulfotelmatobacter sp.
ATATTTATTCGTAACGTCGGTGCCCAGAGTTCCGTTTCCGGTATCGAGCAATGGAGCGGTGCTGGTGACCTCCACCGTTGCCAAGACTCCGGCCGTTTGCAACTTGAAGTTCAGCGACGCTTCCTGGTCGACGGCGAGCACAACATTTGTCTTCTCAGCGGCGCGAAAACCGGGTGCTTCCGCTTTTACGTCATACGTGGAGGGACGCAGCCCGGTGAAGAAATAAGAGCCCTTCTCGTCGGTACGAGAGGTAGTTGTGATGTTGGTGCCAACGTCGCGGATGGTGACGGTTGCGCCCACGACCAGGGCACCTGCGGGGTCAGTGACTTCTCCTCGCAACTGAGCCCGGTAACTGCCTTGCGCAAAGGAAATGGTGGCAACACAAACAGACAGCCAGACGATGAGAACACAGGGAAGAAGCTGCCGATTCAGCTGCATGAGATCCCTCCGCACCGCTTGCGCTTTGGGCCGCCGGGAGTGCCACAGAATCGTGAGTGTTTCCCCGGCGGCTTGCGAATTGTTACGATTCATTACGAATCCAATCTTTTTACTCAGTGGAAGTGCCGATTGTCAAGGAAAATGTCGCACAGCGGCCGGCTAAGAAGAGCGGAGGAAAATACCCGCAGCGGTTGGGCTCCGGAAGGATGGTCGAACGGCGGTTCGGCTCTTGACCGCCTCAGTCCGCTGGCAGCCAGAAAACTGCACCCTTCGAAATGGGCGGCAGGGTAAACGAGATCTTTCCTTCCTTTGCGAGGCCATCGAGTTTCTGCGTTTCTCCTAGAAACGGCAGGAAGTAAGCGGTGTTGCCGCTGCTGTCAGGCACCGTGATGGTAATAGTCTGGGGAGTCTGGACGGGATTCTTGCCCGCGACCAATCCCGCAAAGTTCGCCATGAAGACATGGGTTTGGCCGTTCACGTGGGCAATGGAAGCGGCGACCTCAGGAGACGCTGAGATTTCAACTCCTGCGCTCGGCGGGAGACTATCGAGAAACGCCTGTTGCATCTGCGGCGTGGAATGATCGAAATCCTTCTCAAGCGACGCAACGTAGGCTTTGCCCGGACACTCGGCAAATCGCACGACGTTCGGCTGATTGCCCGGACCGAGAGGATCGTTCCCGGTAATGATCAGTTTCTTGCCGCGGGACGCATACTGTTCGAGCGCGGTACGCTCGTCTTCGCCGAGAACTCGCACATCGGGAAGAACCAGAGCTTCGCCATCGAACTCAGAGAGAGTGCGAGGAGTGACGACCTGAAATTCGCGGTGCGCCTGCATCAGAAGAACCAGAATTCCGCGATAGGACTGAAGAAATTCATCGGCGTAGTAATCGCGCGTTTTGGGTGAGAAATAGACTCCGATCGGGTGAATCGGCGTGCGTGGCAGGAAGAAAGTTTTTTCGTTTTGCTTGATCCAGGAGAGAATTTTCTTGCGCGTCGGCGGATCATTCGATCCCGCCATGGAATGGCCGGGCGCATCCCAGAAATTCGCGCCGTCCATGATCTGCGACATGGCCAGGTTCATCATTGATTCGCGCTTGTCGACGGCTTTATCTCCATCCCAGGAGTAGTTGAGAATCCATGTCGCTTTGCCCTGCGCGAAAGCGCGGAAGCTGTGCATGCCGACCTGGTAATAGAACCAGTTCAGCGGCGAGCGCTCCGAGGCCATATGCCCGCCTTCGCCAAATTCGTACTCGTGCGCGATAGCATCGACGACGGGATACAGGCTGTAAACATCGGCGCCCACGCGGACCGACTCTTTCTCAATGCCGGGA
Source organism: Candidatus Sulfotelmatobacter sp. (assembly GCA_030044775.1). GTDB lineage: Bacteria > Acidobacteriota > Terriglobia > Terriglobales > Acidobacteriaceae > Sulfotelmatobacter. The sequence goes on from JASICF010000367.1 coordinate 1,770, forward strand.
TAAATTTCGGGAATGGTTTTTATTTTCGGATTCACCGATTTTGCATTCTCATCGATCTCGTGCATGAAGTCGGTGAAGGTCTGAATGCGGAAGTCGACCCATTTGCGAAAATTCGGATCGGAGAAATCGCCGAGCTTTAAATCTTTCTTGGCATCGAGCCCGGTTTGTTTCTTGAATTCCGCGACGGTGTAGTCGTCGAAGCTGGCCCAGGTATCTTCCCAGCCTTCGAAGTGAGTCATCCAGTAGGGAATGTCGACGTAAATGCCGTCGATACCTGTGGCCGCGATCTGCCGGATATGCTCCATGTAAATCTTGCGCCACTCGGCAGCGTAAGGACTGACCCAAACGTCTTCATCTCCCTGCCTGATCCAGAACGCGGTGCCACCGCCGAAAAGCGCCGGCTCGCCGGTAATTTTGCGCTGCACCCAGTCGGGATGTTCTTTGAACAATGTGTGTGGAGTTTTTGCCGCATTCGCGGTGATGCACTCGGTTCCGGCGACGTAAACGAAAGCGTAGTTGCCCGCGGAGTGCGCTTTCTCGGCAACCGCCCGAATCGCGTTCAGCTTTGCCGTCGGATCGAGGAAGCTCTCGTAGCGCCCTTCGATATCGTTATCCACCTCAATGCCGAACACGTCGCCGGCCTCAGCATCGGCGACAATCTTTGCGGCATTGTCCGACCTGAGACCGTAAGCCCCGATACGCACATAATTCGTCCAGTTTTGTTCGACGGGAGCAGATGAAGCGCTGGCGGTCAAAAAGAGGCAAAGAGCACAAAACCACCCCAACCGTTTTGCGAGCATAGAAAAGATCTCAAATTTCCTGGTTCTACTGAAATGAAACTTTGCCCGTGAGTTCGATCTCTTCCGCGGAACGGGCGACATCGATATCGAAGTCTCCGGGAGCCACTGTCCACGCGTGACGGCTGACATCGTAATACGAGAAGGCACGCCGGTCGAGCGTGACCTCGACGTGTTTTGTTTCGCCCGGACTCAAATCGACTTTTGCGAAGCCTTTCAATTCCTTCACTGGGCGGGGAACTGGCGCATGTTTGTCGCCCACATAAACCTGCGCAACCTCGGCTCCACGGCGCGAGCCAGTGTTCGTGACATCGAACGTTACCGTGACGGTCTGCTCACCGGAAGCGGATCCCGGTGAGACCATCAGATTCTTGTAAGCGAAAGTCGTGTACGAGAGTCCGTAGCCGAAGGGAAACAGCGGCTTGATTCCAGATTTATCGAAATGGCGATAGCCAATGAATATGCCCTCTTTGTAATCGACTTCTTCCGATCCGGGTTTCGGATAGTAATTGTCGTGCGCGGCGTTGTCTTCCCAGCGGCGCTCGACCGAAATGGGCAACCTACCCGAAGGACTGAAATCGCCGAAGAGCAGTTGAGCGAGCGCGGTGCCGCCCTCCTGGCCCGGATACCAGGTTTCAAGCAGAGCGGGGATGCGATCGACCCAGCCGCTCATATCGACTCCGCCGCCCGAAGTAAGAACGACCACAGTGTTTTTATTCGCGGCGGAAATTTCGCGGATCAATTCATCTTGCCCCGGAGGAAGCTGAAATTCGCGGTCGCTGCTCTCGCCTTCATCTTCGGCGTCGAAACCAACGGCAAGCACGACAGCATCGGCTTGCGCAGCCAAACTTTTCGCGACGGGGCTGATCAGATCTTCAGGCCGCGCGATGCCGAGATCGGCCATCGTTTTGCCCCATCCGCCCTTGGCGTAATAATCCATCTCAATCTCATGAGGCTCGGCTGAGAGATTTATAGTTTTCTCACTCACGAAGGCGTACCACTGCTTCCAGTTATCGAAGATGAGCTTCTTATCGATGTAAAGCCGGTAGCCGCCGTTTTCTCCGGGACCTTGCACGAACACGCAATAATCCCCGGCGGAGGCTGGCGCGAAATATCCCGTCCAGCGGACCGAGACGTCGCCGGCGGCGCCATCGTCCCCGCGCGCCGGCTGATAATTCACGTGCTTGTCGACACGAGTGACCGAAGGTGTGCCGCTCAGGGAATTGTTGGTGAAGAACTCGGTCTTTAGTCCGGCCTGACCGCCCGTGGCCAGCGTGGTGAATTCGGTTTTCTTGGCGATGTCGTCGAACGTGGGAATGCCCCGGTCGTAGTAGACCTTCGCGCCACCTCCAAGATAATCAGTAATGCCTTCCAGTTCGCTGACTTGCACAAACGGTTTTGCTTCCGCGCTGCCTCCGCCGGCGGGGATGGCCGGATAAGCGTCGGGACCGATGACGGCGATCGAATGAACCTTCGATTTATCGAGCGGCAGAAGATGGGTGTCGTTTTTGAGAAGAACGATGCTCTCGCGTGCCGCGGCCAGAGCCACTTCCCGGCCCTCGGGGTTCAGCCGCGGGATCGATAAATCCGTCTGATCGCGATCGAGCCAGCCAAACTGGACGGCCGTGCGAAGGATGCGGCGCACTTTGTCATCGATGGTTGCTTCGCTGACGTTTCCTGCCTTGACCGCTGGAAGCAGAGTCGCGCGGTTCATGAACTTTCCCGACGGCATTTCGAGATCAAGTCCGCCGTTGGCCGCGGCAATGCCGTCGTAAGTGGAAGTCCAATCTGACATGATGATGCCGTTAAATCCCCAATCTTTCTTCACCACGCCAATGTTCAGCGGACCGTTTTGCGTCATGTGAACGCCATTGGTGAGATTGTAGGAATCCATGATCGCGCCGACGTGAGCTTCCTTCACCGCAGCCTCAAAGACCGGCATATAGATCTCATGCATGGTGCGCTCATCGATCATGGAGTCTGTGTTGTGCCGGTCAAATTCCGAATTGTTTCCCATGAAGTGCTTGATGGTCGCGCTCACGCCCTGACTCTGCATGCCCTCGATATAAGCGACGGCGGTGCGGGATGCGAGAAAAGGATCTTCGCCGAAGTATTCGAAATTTCTTCCATTCATCGGGGCCCGATAAATGTTCACGCCGGGACCGAGCATGAAGTACACGCCTCGCGAGCGCGCATCTTCGCCAATGAACTTGCCGACTCGCTCAGCGAGTCCGGGATTCCACGTGGCTGCGAGACCAACGCCGCCGAAAACCGTTGAAGGACCATAATTCCGCACGCCAACAGGACCATCCGCCATCTTCAGGCGCGGCAAGCCAATCTTCGGAATCGCGCGGATGTAGAAGGAGTCTAGGCCGCCGACGAGGTCGATTTTTTCTTCTAAGGTGAGCTGCGTGAGAAGGGAATCAACGCGCGCTTCATTCGCCGGTGATGGCGCCGGCGATAACGACGCGGTCTGAGCTGACGCCGGCAGCGCAAGCACGAGAAGAAGAAAATACCGTGCGGCCTTGTCAAACATTTTTAAACCCCCGATGGATTACCGAGCCGGAATACCGTCCTGCCCGATGTGCGCGGTTGCAATCCTAACCCTTTGCTCCGGAGTCGCGAAAGGCGGCCTATAGCGAACATCCCCCAACAGCCGGGGATCAAGAGCCGGCAATGAGTTCCACGCCAACCTTTGCCAAGGCTTCATCCTCACTCGATGACAATCCGCTGACTGCAACCGAGCCCACCACCTCTCCATTTTTCCAAATGGGCAGCCCGCCGCCCCAGCCAACGTATTTGGGGTCACCATAGTAGGCGATGTCGTGGCCCTTTTCCGAATGCCTGACCTTGTCGCCGAGTTCGCGCGTTGGCTTGCGCTCGCGGGCCGCAGTCCAGGCCTTATTGATGGCAATCTGAATCGAGGAGACCGGCGATCCGTCCATGCGGACGAAATAGAGAAGGTCTCCGTGCGCATCGGCTACGGCGATGGCTGCGGCCTTTTTCAGCTCGGAAGCTTTTGCAACGATGAGATCGGCGATGCGCTTCGCCTCAAAGGAATCGATAGTGCGGAGGTCTCTCATCCGAGAGAATGCGGTGCGATCATCGGGATTCTAAACCGAAGGGCAGAAAAGGGCCAGGAGTAGCTTCCTGGCCCTTCTTCTCCTAGAACACAACTTTTAGAGCAAACTGAATCAAGCGCTCCGGTGAGGCGACACCGGCACCGACCGTTGAGGTCACCTGGCC